>DASQXF010000022.1:0-16112 GCA_035639895.1 Xanthobacteraceae bacterium | reverse complement strand
CGGTGCGGGCGATCACCAATGCGCAGGCCGCCGATCTCGACGTCAAGATCGTGCAATTGGTGAAGCTCTTGCGCGGTGGTGAGCCGGTGAAAATGTCGAAACGCGCCGGCGAGTTTGTGACGTTACGCGAAGTCGTGGACGAGGTCGGCAAGGACCCCGTGCGCTTCATGATGCTCTACCGCAAGAACGACGCGGTGCTCGATTTCGACTTGGCCAAGGTGATCGAGCAGTCTCGCGACAACCCGGTGTTCTACGTCCAATACGGGCATGCCCGCTGCCAATCCGTCTTCCGCAACGCGCGCGAGGTCGTCCCCGACTTGCCGAGCGAACCGGCGGCGCGTGCATCTATGTTCGCGGCTGCGCCGCTCGATCGGCTCGATGATACCGGCGAGCTCGCGCTGATGCGGCGGCTTGCGCTTTACCCGCGCTTGATCGAAGCGGCGGCGCTCGCGCATGAGCCGCATCGCATCGCCTTTTATCTATTTGATCTTGCAAGCGATTTTCACACGCAGTGGAATCGCGGAAAAGACGCGCCACATTTACGCTTCATTATCCAGAATGATCCACAAATGACCATGGCGCGTCTTGCGCTAGTGCAGGGCGTTGTCACCGTTCTCGCGTCAGGGCTAGGGCTGCTCGGCGTCGAAGCCCCCGACGAGATGCGTTAGCTCGCTCACTGGAGCTTCGCCCGGCCAATTGAGTCCGACGCCAACACCGGAAGCGGGATGAGTATGGCGGACGACAACAGGCTGCGATCCTATCGTACCAATGAATCCTATGGCCGCGCCGCGGAGCCGGCACAACCGGAGGAAAGCATTCGCGATCCGCTCGCCGAGCTTGCGCGACTGCTCGGGCAGAGCGATCCGTTTGCCGACTTCGGGCAAGCCAAGCGGAGCTCGCGGGAGGCGCACGACGCTCCTGCGACGGCACCGGCCGACTGGCAGGTTGCAGCGGCGCGTGAGCCGCAATTTGCTGCCGGCGATTCAAGTTGGGCGGACTATACGCAAGCACAGGAGAGCCCCGACAGCCGTTTCAATGACGACGCACATGCCAGTGCCGAGCATCAGAGCGGTTATTATGCCGATGCGCGAGCGGACGACGGCGCTCAGGAGCCCGAGTATTACGAGGGAGACGACGTACCGCTCGATCCCCATGAAGACGCGATGTACGACGATCCGCCGCGCACGCGGCGCAGCCGGCTCGCCACGGCGCTTACGATCATCGGTTGCGCGGTCCTGGGCACCGCCGGCGCCTACGCCTTCCGCAGCTATTATGGCAGTCCCAACGCGACGCAGGCGCCGCCGGTGATCACGGCGGATGCGTCCACGCCGACGAAGATCGTGCCGGCTGCCGATCCGCAATCGAGCAAGTCCGTCCAGGATCGCCTCGGGAGCGCCGAGAAGGAACAGATCGTCTCCAAGCAGGAAGAGCCGGTCTCGCTCAAGGACCTTGCCAATCAGGCCAGCTCGCGCGCGGTGCCGCCGGCTCCCGTTGCAGCGGGGCAGGGCGCCTCGGCAGCACAACCATCGGCAGGAGCGCCGGGCGCATCGAACGAGCCGAAGAAGATCCGCACGGTCACCATTCGCGCCGATGCTGGCGATATGAGCGGCAGGCCGGTGACCAATCAGGCCGTGCCTGCGCAGGCCGTGCCAGCGCCCGCTGCGACTGCGCCGCGCCAGGCCGCGACGCCGCCCGCTCCGAAAGCCGCGCCGGCGCGCAACGGCGGCCCAATCTCGCTCGATGCGCAGAGCGAGCCGCCCGCGGCCCCGGCAGCACGTACGCGCACGGCGGCGGCGCCGCCGGTTGCCGCCCGCGCCGCGCCCGACACGACGGAGAGCACTCTGGATGGCTTCATGGTGCAGCTGTCCTCGCAAAAGAGCGAGGCCGAGGCGCAATCCGCCTTCCGCAGCCTGCAGGCAAAGTTTCCGACCGAGCTTGGCGGCTTGGCGCCGGTCGTTCGCCGGGCGGATCTCGGCAGCAAAGGCGTCTTCTACCGCACCATGGTTGGACCGTTTGCGTCGGCGCAAGAGGCCAGCCAGTTCTGCGCGAGTTACAAGGCCGCCGGCGGCCAATGCGTCGTTCCGAACCACTGAGCTGCGCTTGACCTTTGCGTCAGGCGCGGCCTAATCCGCGCCAATGGCGGTACGCGCTTTCATCTCCGGTCTTGCGGGCACCACCTTGACGCCCGCCGAGCGTGCGTTCCTGCGCGAGCGCGAGCCGTGGGGCTTCATCATCTTCGCGCGGAACATCGAAACACCGGCGCAGCTAAGCCGTCTGATCGCCGCCGCTCGCGACGCGGTCGGCCGCGATGCACCCGTGCTCGTCGACCAGGAAGGCGGCCGCGTGCAACGTCTCGGCCCGCCCCACTGGCCGTCCTATCCCGCGGGGGCCACCTACGGCCGCCTGTACGACCGCAACGCGGCGGAAGGGACAAGAGCCGCATATCTCGGCGCTCGCCTCATGGCCGCCGATCTTGCCGGCGTGGGCATCGACGTGGATTGCCTGCCGATTGCCGATGTGCCGGCGAGCGGCGCCGACCCCGTGATTGGCGACCGCGCTTATGGGACCAGTGCGGAGAAAGTCGCTGTGCTCGCGCGTGCGGTGGCCGACGGGCTGTTGGCCGGCGGAGTGCTCCCGGTGCTCAAGCACATTCCCGGGCACGGCCGTGCCACGGCAGACAGCCATCGCGCGCTCCCTGTCGTCGAGGCCGATCGCGACACCCTCGGCAAGACGGACTTCGCTGCGTTCCGGCCGCTTGCCGATCTGCCGCTGGGGATGACCGCTCACGTCGTCTATACGGCGATCGATCCTATTGCTCCGGCCACGACTTCCGTCACCCTGGTGCGGGATGTGATTCGGGGCTACTTGGGGTTTGCCGGTCTGTTGATGAGCGACGATATTTCCATGGGAGCCTTGTCCGGCTCGATCGCGGAGCGGGCGCGGGCGGCGATAGCGGCGGGCTGCGACCTAGTCCTCCATTGCAGCGGGGACATCGACGAGATGCAGGCGGTCGCATCGGCGGTGCCCTTGCTTGCCGGCGACGCCGCGGCCCGAGCGGATGCGGCGCTGCGCCGGCGAGAACAGGTTGCAAAGGACGATCTGGTGGCGCTGCGTGCCGAATGGGCGGCGCTGATCAATGAAGGCGCAGCCGCCCGGAGGGCGATCTCATGAACCCCGACGAAGCCCCATTCGAAGCCGATCTCGAGGCCGACCGGGCAACGGGTGAACCGGCACTGGTCGTCGACGTCGAGGGCTTCGAAGGCCCGCTCGATTTATTGCTCGCGCTCGCCCGCCAGCAGAAGGTCGACCTCGCCAAGATCTCGATTCTGGCGCTCGCCGATCAGTATCTCGCCTTCATCGAGGAGGCGCGCAAGCTGCGGCTCGAACTCGCGGCCGACTATCTCGTGATGGCGGCGTGGCTCGCTTACTTGAAATCGCGCCTGTTGCTGCCGGAGACCAACGCGCCCGAGGGCCAGAGTGCGGAGGACATGGCGGTCGCTCTGGCCCTGCGGCTCAAGCGCCTCGAAGCGATCCGTGACGTTGCCGAGCGCCTGTTCGGCCGCCCGCAACTCGAGCGCGACGTGTTCCGGCGTGGCCAGCCCGAGCCGATCGCGCACATCAAACACCCGCAATACACCGCAACGCTCTACGACTTGCTCTCGGCTTACGCGCAGCAGCGGCAAAAGGCGGCGCTCGCGCATGTGCGGCTCGCCAAGCGCACGGTCTGGTCGCTGGCTGAAGCGCGTGAAGCGCTAGAACGGCTGATCGGCCAGTCATCCGACTGGGCGCGGCTCGATGAATTTCTCGTGTCCTACGTCGTCGAGCCATCGCTGGCGCCGACGGTGTTCGCATCGAGCTTCGCCTCCACGCTCGAGATGGTGCGTGAGGGCGTGATGGAGGTGCACCAGCAGGGGGCGTTTGCGCCGCTCTATGTGCGCAAGCGTCAACCGCCGGAAAATGGAGTGGCCGATAAAGGCGGCGTGGCGGCGCCGCCGGCAGAGGACAAGGGGTAGAGGAGGCCAGCGATGCCGAGGTTGAAAGTGGTTGTACCGGACGATGAGCCGGATCAGGCGGGTGAGGTGCGAGCCGAGGAGCTTCGGCTGTTGGAGGCGATGCTGTTCGCCTCCGCCGAGCCGCTCGACGAAAAATCGCTGGCGGAGCGGCTGCCGCAAGGCATCGACGTTCACGCGGCACTGCTGCGGCTGCAGAAAGACTACGCCACGCGCGGAGTGCATCTCGTGCGCATCGGCGGCAAATGGACCTTCCGCACCGCGAGCGATCTCTCCTGGCTGTTGAGCAAGGAAACGGTGGAGACGCGCAAGCTCTCGCGCGCAGCTGTCGAGACGCTGGCCATCATCGCCTATCACCAACCGGTGACGCGCGCGGAAATCGAGGAGATCCGCGGGGTGACGACCTCGAAGGGCTCGGTCGATGTCTTGCTCGAGACCGGCTGGATCCGCCCGCGCGGACGCCGCAAATCTCCCGGCCGGCCGGTGACCTACGGCACAAGCGAGGCATTCCTGTCGCATTTCGGGCTGGATGCGGTAAGCGATCTGCCGGGCCTCGACGAACTCAAAGGCTCGGGCCTGCTCGATGGACGTCTGCCGCCCGGCTTCTCGGTGCCGATGCCGTCCGATGATCCGGCCTTGCGCGATGACGAGGATCCGCTGGAACCCGGCGATCTCGATCTTGGCCTTGCGCCGCCGCGCGAGCGCACCGGCGAGGAGTAGTCGTCGCGCCGGGATACACGCGGTGCGCAACGCCGCGTCCGACGATCGTGGTTAATGCGGCGAAAGGCCGCTGAACTCAGCAGTTCCAACCCTGACGGGGCACGGTGCCGGCGTGCGATCACGCATGCGAGCGGTCCTTGTTTTTGCTCGGCACGAAGCCTAGTTTCCAGGTCAAAGCCGAGAGACGAGGCGGGCGTGCAGTCTCGTCGAGGCGGAGGATGTGTGCATGGGTTCAATGAGCATTTGGCACTGGATTTTGGTTCTGGGGGTCGCCCTCCTGCTGTTCGGCGGACGCGGCAAGATCTCCGAGCTGATGGGCGATTTTGCCAAAGGCATCAAATCGTTCAAGAAGGGCTTGACGGAAGAAGAAAAAGCCGAGGCTGAGCCGCCCAAGACCGACCCCAAGACCATCGATCATCAGCCCGCGTCCGCCCCTCAGCCCGCGCCGGCGGCGACCGTCGCGCAAACGGAGACGCACAAGGCCGGCTGAGCGTTCGCCGCGGCGGCAACAGGCGGCGGGTGGGATCGGAGGGGCGCCGAGTTCTGCGCCGCTCGGAGTTAAACCTCCATGTTTGAAATCGGTTGGGGCGAGCTTCTCATCATCGGCGTCGTCGCGCTGATCGCGATCGGCCCGAAGGAGCTGCCCACGGTGCTTCGCACGCTCGGGCAGTGGACGAACAAGCTGCGCCGCATGGCGTCCGAGTTCCAAGGGCAGTTCCAAGAGGCGATGCGCGAAGCGGAGCTGGCGGATCTCAAGAAACAGGTCGACGACATGACGAGCCAAGCGCAGAGCTACGCCTCGTTCGATCCCGTCGCCGAGGTCCGCCGCGAGTTGGATAGCACCCAGCAGCAGATCGAGAGCGCGATGGCTGACAAGCCGGCGCAGGCGCCGACGACGCCGGTCGCGGCGGAGCCGAGCGCCGCGCCTGCTGGCACCGCGCCTGCCATCGCCCCCAGCACGGATGTCGCGGCACCGTCCTCTGCGCCCAGTGAGCCGGCAACCGCCGATGCTGATGCCGCCAAGCCCGATGGCAAGCCCGCATGAGCCGCGAGGACGAAGAGAAGGAAATCGAGGCGACCAAAGCGCCACTGATGGAGCACCTGGTCGAGCTGCGCTCGCGGCTGATCAAGGCGCTGATCGCCTTTGCCATCGCCTTCGTCGGCTGCTTCTTCTTCGCCAAGACGATTTACAACGTGCTGACCTGGCCGTTCGTCTGGGTGGCGGGCCCGGAACACTCGAAGTTCATCTATACCGGCCTGCTCGAGTATTTCGTCGTGCAGCTCAAGCTCGCGATGTTCGGCGCGGCGTTCATATCGTTTCCGGTCGTGGCGACGCAGATCTACATGTTCGTGGCGCCCGGTCTCTACCGCCACGAAAAGCAGGCGTTCCTGCCTTACCTCGTTGCGACGCCAATCTTCTTCCTGCTCGGCGCCCTCGTCGTCTACTTCCTGGTGTGGCCGATGCTGGCGCGATTTTCGCTGAGCATGCAGCAAATGGGCGGCGACGAGCAGGCCACGATCGAGCTTCTGCCCAAGGTCGAGGATTATCTGACCTTGATGATGAAGCTCATCTTCGCTTTCGGCATCGCCTTTCAGTTGCCGGTCATTCTGACGCTGCTCGGGCGCGTCGGCATCATCACCTCCGACCAGCTCAAGGAGAAACGGCGCTACTTTATCGTCGGTGCGTTCGTGATCGCGGCGGTGCTCACCCCGCCCGACGTGCTCAGCCAGCTCTCCCTCGCGGTGCCGCTGATGGCGCTCTACGAAGGCTCGATCTGGTCGGTGCGCTGGGTCGAGGAGAAGGCGGCTGCCGACAAGGCCAAGGACGCCGCCAACGCCGCCGCCAAGCCGGCGGAATAAACATCGGCTATCGTCGGCGTCGGATACATATTGATTCGTCATGCCCGGTCTTGTGCCGGGCATCCACGTCTTGGATTGTGCAGCGATAAAGACGTGGATGGCCGGGCCGAGCCCGGCCATGACGCCGGAGCGGATTGGCATGCACGATATCAAGTGGATTCGTGACAATCCCGACGCGTTCGATCGCGCTCTCGCGCGACGCGGCCTGCCCGGAGAAGCCAAGCGCGTGATCGAAATCGACGAGCGCCGGCGCGCCACCATCCAGAAGGCGGAGGCCGCGCTCGCCCGCCGCAACTCTGCCTCGCGCGAGATCGGCGCGGCGAAGAAAAGCAACGAGGAAGCGGCGGCGCAGGCACTTCTTGCGGAAGTCGCGCGCCTGAAAGCGGAAATCCCGCAATTGGAGGAGGAGGCGAAGAAGGCCTCGAAGGAACTCGATGACACGCTTGCGCAAATTCCCAATCTGCCGCTTGACGAGGTGCCGGATGGGAAGGACCAGAGCGACAACGTCGAGCACCACCGCTTCGGTGCCAAGCGCAATTACGGCTTTCAGCCTGAGCAGCATTTCGATCTGGGCGAGGGCCTCGGTCAGATGGATTTCGAGACCGCGGCGAAGCTCTCCGGCGCACGCTTTGTTGTATTGAAACGCGGCCTCGCGCGACTCGAGCGGGCGCTAGCACAATTCATGCTCGATGTGCACACCACCGAGCATGGCTACACCGAAGTCGCGCCGCCACTCTTGGTACGCGATGACGTGATGTTCGGCACGGCGCAATTGCCGAAGTTTGCAGAGGATCAGTTTGCGGTGGTTCGGCTTGCCGATGAGAAACAACAGCTGGAGCAGCTTGAGGCGGAGTATAAGGCCGCCAAAGTCAAACCGGGCTCGTTTGAACTTGAGGACAAGCTGACCCCTTTGAGTTTCCCAACTCGTAAGGATCGGTTCTGGCTCATTCCCACTGCCGAGGTGCCGCTCACCAACCTTGTGCGCGAATCCGTCATTGACGAGGATGCGCTGCCCCTGCGCTTCACTGCCGGCACGCCGTGCTTTCGCGCCGAGGCGGGCGCGGCCGGCAAGGATACGCGCGGCATGATCCGCCAGCACCAGTTCGACAAAGTCGAGCTCGTCTCCGTCACCACGCCCGAGCAGAGCAGGGACGAGCTGGAACGCATGCTCGCCTGCGCCGAAGAGGTTTTGCGGCGGCTCGATCTGCACTATCGCGTCGTGACGCTGTGCACGGGCGACATGGGCTTTGCCGCGCAGAAGACCTATGACATTGAGGTGTGGTTGCCCGGGCAGAACATGTACCGCGAGATTTCCTCCTGCTCGCTGTGCGGCGAGTTTCAGGCCCGGCGCATGGATGCGCGCTATCGCGCGAAGGGCAGCCGCCAGGTGCGGCACCTCCATACGTTGAACGGATCCGGCGTCGCCGTCGGCCGCGCGCTCATTGCCGTCATGGAGACCTACCAGCAGCAGGGCGGCTCGATCGCGGTCCCGGATGTATTGCAGAATTACATGGGCGGCTTGAAGACCATCGAGCGCGCGGGCAATGACCGATGACGGAGGACAAGCGAGAGCGCACGGTCGAGGCGCGAACGGAGGAAGCGCCGTCTTCCGTGTTGCGTGCTCCGTCGCCCAAAGCCATGCGCATCCTGATCACCAACGATGACGGCATCCATTCGGAAGGACTCGACGTCTGTGCCGAGATCGGCCGCGCGCTGTCCGACGACGTTTGGGTGATCGCGCCGGAATTCGATCAGTCCGGCGTCTCACATTCGCTCTCGCTCAACGATCCGCTGCGCCTGCGCGAGATCGGCGAGTGCCGTTTCGCGGTGAAAGGCACGCCCACGGACTGCGTCATCATGGGCGCAAAGCATGTGATCAAGGATCGCCCGCCCAACCTGGTGCTCGCCGGCGTCAACCGTGGCCGCAACGCCGGCGAGGACGTCATCTATTCCGGCACGGTGGCCGGCGCGGTGGAGGGCACGATCCTCGGGATACCCTCCCTCGCATTGTCGCAGGCTTATCGGTCGCGCAGCGGCGAGCCGCCCCATTGGGAGACCGCCGTTCGGTTTGGGCCCGACATCATCCGCCGCGTGCTCGCCGCCGGCATTCCCCGTGACGTGCTGATCAACATCAACTTCCCGGACTGCGCGCCCGCCGACGTCAAGGGCGTGGCCGTGACGACCCAGGGCCGCAACCGGCAGGAGCGGCTACAGATCGATCAACGCCAGGACGGCCGCGGCAATGCCTATTACTGGATCGCTTACGTGCGCATGCGCGGTCAGCCGCCGGCCGACGGCAGCGACATTTCTGCGCTCGCCGACAACCGCATCGCGGTTACGCCGCTGCGGCTCGACATGACCGATGAGCCGTTCATGACGCGGTTGGCGGAGCTATTCGATTGAAGCGTTTCGTGTCCCGGGCGCAACGCAGCACGAAGTGGTGCGCTGCAGACCCGGGACCGTTACGGGTTCGGAGGTTGGGAAGGTCCCGGATCAGCGGTGCACCGCTTCGCGCGCTCTCTCACACGGCCGCCCTTAAATCCGGCCATGCGCTCGCGCTGCACCGCATCCGGGACACGCGCGCATCAGTCGTTGCCCGCCAGCGCGCGTTGCAGCAGTTGCTTGAGGCCGTCCATTTGGAATGGCTTCTTCAGCGTCGGCCGGTCGCTATAGCGTTCGGGCAGGCCGCGCTCGCCATAACCGGTGGCAAACACGAATGGCCGGCCGCGGGCCGCCAGCACGTCCGCCACCGGCAAGACCGCCTCACCCTCGAGATTGACGTCGAGGATCGCGATATCGAAGTCTGCGGTCTTCGCCGCTTGCAGCGCCTCCTCGATGCGCCCCGCCTCGGCGGCGACCGTGTAGCCGAGCTCGCCCAGCATGTCCTCGAGCAGCATGCGGATCATCAGCTCGTCTTCGACGACGAGAATCCGCTTGGGCGGCCTCGGCTCGACTTGCGCGGTCATCTCGTCCCCGGGTTTTCGATCGGCACGCAACCGGCAGGGGAGCAGACCGTCAAGGCGAAGTTGAGGCACCTTTCGTGCCGGCTTGTCGGCTCCCGCGCAGGCGGGTTTGATCCCAGGGGTGCGGGCGCCAACGGATTGGATTTCCACTGCTTTCGGCACGGTCTCGCGGAGCGCCTGTTTTGCGTTAGACTCGGCAACGGAGGCTCCGCGTGCCCAAGCAATCGTCCGGCGACGACAATGTCGGCCGCATGCAGTTCCTGCTCGGCCTGCGCAAGCGCGGCATCGGCGATCCGGCGGTGCTGCGGGCCATGGACGAGGTGCCGCGCGAGCATTTCGTCGAAAGCTCGCTCGTGGACCGGGCCTATGCGGACCAGGCGCTGCCGATCGCATGCGGGCAGACCATCAGCCAGCCTTACGTGGTTGCCTTCATGACCGAGCAGCTCGGTGTGCAGGCAAGCCACCGCGTACTCGAAGTGGGCACCGGCTCCGGCTACCAGGCCGCCGTTCTCTCGCGGCTCGCGCGCGAAGTGATCAGTGTGGAGCGGTATCGGACGCTCGCGGAAACAGCGCGCCGCAGATTGGCGGCGTTGGGCTACGACAACGTCGAGGTGCTGGTGGGAGATGGTCTTGCCGGTGTTCCGGAGCGGGCGCCGTACGACCGCATCATGGTCACCGCGGCCGCCGAGACTATTCCCGATGCGCTCGTCGGCGAGCTTGCCGATGGTGGCGTGATGGTGCTGCCGCTCGGGCCGCACGCCGGCCCGCAGCAGCTGGTGAAACTCACAAAGGGTGAACAAGGGATTAAGCAGGAGGATCTCATCGGAGTGCGGTTCGTGCCGCTTTTGCCGGGAAAGGCGCAAGAATTGTAACGATTTGTTCGCGCGGCGGCAGGGTTGAGGTGCCGCCATCCCTTAAAGCCGTATTAACCCGTAACGTATTAACTCGAAACGCGTGTTGCGTACGAGTGGGGTGCGATGTCGGGTGTTGCCGAGGTGTTGTGCTCGCGGCTCTGGTCGCGAGCAGCCGTGCTGGTGCTGATCGGCGCCGGCGTTGCCGCCTGCAGCGCGGACATGTCTCGTTTCAATGACAATCCGTTTGCTTCCATCAGCCGCCCCGACATTTCGATGCAGCAACCGCAGATCGCGCAGGCCCCGCAACCGCATTCGGGTCCGGCCACCGCTCCCGCCAGCGCGAGCAAGACCGTGGCCTCGAACAGTCCGCGCTCGGGCGATGCCACTGGATCGGTGCTGCGCAAGACGTCCGGCAATTGGAGTTGGGACGGCGGCACGGCGATCACGGTCGCGGCCGGCGACAGCGTCGATACGATCGCGCGCCGCTACGGCGTGCCGGCATCCGTCATCATGCAAGCCAACAACATCGCCGCCCCCGCGACGCTGCATCCCGGCCAGCGATTGGTCATTCCGCGCTACACGTCGACGCGAGTTGCAACCGCGCCCCCTTCGCGGCTGCCCGCGTCCGCACCCACGCCCGCCGCGGCGGGCACTGCTGGCGGTCATTCCGCTGTTCATGTCGTTGCGGCCGGCGACACGCTCAGCAAAGTCTCGCATCGCTACCACAAGTCGGTGAACGAGATTGCCAAAGCCAACAACATCCAGCCGACGGCCACGCTCAATGTCGGCGAACGCCTGATCATTCCGGGGGTGCAGACCTCGGAGGTGAAGGCGGCCGCCCCAGCGCCCGCCCCGCAGCAAAAGACGGTCCTGGCTTCCGCTGCGCCGAAGGAGCCCGAGCCCGTGCAAACCGCGGCTGTCGTGGCGCCGGCGGATCCATTGGAGAAGGAAGCCACGAAGCTTGCGGAAGGCAACGGTACAGTGCCCAAGTTCCGCTGGCCGGCTAATGGCCGCGTGATCGCGGGCTACGGGGCCACGCCCAACGGCCAGCAGAACGACGGCATCAACATCTCGCTGCCCGAGAATACGCCGGTGAAAGCCGCCGAAGACGGCGTCGTGGCGTACGCCGGCAACGAGCTCAAGGGTTACGGCAATCTGGTTCTGGTGCGCCATCCAAACGGCTACGTCACCGCTTACGCGCATGCCAAGGAACTCCTGGTCAAGCGCGGCGACCAGGTCAAACGCGGTCAGGTGATCGCGCGCTCCGGTCAGACCGGCAACGTCAATACGCCGCAGCTCCATTTCGAGATCCGCAAGGGTTCCTCCCCGCTCGATCCGACCCGTTTCTTGAACGGCGCCTGACACCGGACAACAACGCGCGACTCTCGTCATGCCCGGCACCCGGGTCCGGCCTGCGCGGCCGGCCCGAGTGTAAACCTTGTGCCGGGCATCCACGTCTTGTTTCGTTCATGCGGCAAAGACGTGGATGGCCGGGCGTAAGCGCGTTCACGCGCGTCTTCGACGCGCTTCTGCCCGGCCATGCCGGTGGATGGACCACGGTCAATCGCCGTGAGTACCGCGGCCGCCTGCCCTGCGACCCTTGTCCTGAAGCTTCACTCCAAGCCGGCCCGCGAGATCCTGCACGTATTGCCAGGCGACGCGTCCCGAGCGCGCGCCGCGGGTGGTCGCCCATTCGAGCGCCTCGCGATGGGTTTTATCGCGCGGATGCGCGATGCGGTAATGGGCGACGTAGCCGTCCACCATCGCCAAGAATTCATCCTGGCTGCAGCGATGGAATCCGAGCCACAGCCCGAAACGATCGGATAGCGACACCTTCTCCTCCACGGCCTCGCCGGGATTGATCGCGGTCGAGCGCTCGTTCTCCATCATGTCGCGCGCCATCAGGTGGCGCCGGTTCGACGTGGCGTAGAAAACCACGTTATCCGGCCGCCCTTCGATGCCGCCCTCGAGCATGGCCTTGAGCGACTTGTAGCTGGTGTCCTCGGCTTCGAACGACAGGTCGTCGCAAAATACGATGAAACGGTAGGGTGCTCCGCGCATCAGCGCCATCAGCTCGGGGAGGCTTTCGATATCTTCGCGGTGGATCTCGATGAGCTTGAGCTGCCCGTCGCTTCCTTTGCGCCGCGCGTGCGCGGCATTCACCGCCGCGTGCGTCGCCTTGACCAGCGACGATTTCCCCATGCCACGCGCGCCCCACAACAGTGCGTTGTTGGCCGGCAGCCCGCGCGCGAAACGCTCCGTGTTCTCGAGCAGCATATCACGCATGCGGTCGATGCCTTTGAGCAGCGACATCTCGACGCGATTGACGTTTGCGACGGGGACGAGCCGCCGCTCGTCCGGGTGCCAGGAGAATGCGTCGGCGGCGGTAAAGCGGGGCGTCTCGGGTGTGCTGGGTGCAAGGCGCTCGAGCGCGCGGGCGATGCGCTCGACCGCCACCTCCGAAGCGAGGGCTTGCGCATTCGGGCGCTGGCGCGAGGAAGACGGGGCTTTTTGGACGCGTTTGGCCATGGGATGCAATCGTGCGCCGCACCCTTACCGGGGCCCCGGCGGACCTGCAAGATCGCCGTGCGGAAGCGCCGAATCGGCCGGATTCTCAATTCAAAGCAGCGTTGCAATTGGGCCGCTCCCGGCTATAGTCCGCGCCGATTTCGTTGCCCGATCGACTGGAGCGGCGCCGCGCGGCGCGCCGACAACAGCGCGGCAGACCGCAAGCACAAAGGACAAAAAGATGTTCGTGACGCCCGCTTTTGCCCAAGCGAGCCAGCTCGGCGGCGACAGTTTGTGGGTGCAATTGCTGCCCTTCGTTCTGATCTTCGTGATCATGTATTTTCTGATCCTGCGGCCGCAGCAAAAGCGCGCGAAGGAACACCAGGAGCTGGTGAAGAACTTGCGCCGCGGCGACACCGTCATTACGTCCGGCGGGCTCGTCGGCAAAGTCACCAAGGTCGTCGACGACGATCAGATCGAGGTCGAGATCGCCGACGGCGTGCGGGTGCGACAGGTGCGCGCGATGGTGTCGGGCGTGCGCGCCAAGGGCGAGCCGGTCAAGGACGAAGGGTAACTCCGGCCGCCGCGTCAACCGGGACGAGCCATGCTCTATATCTCGAAGTGGAAGGCAACGGCGATCCTGCTCACAGCGCTGATCTGCTGCCTGTTCGCCGTCCCCAATCTCTTCCCGGAAAGCATGGTCAAGCGCTGGCCGGCATGGGCGCAGCGCCACATTGTGCTTGGTCTCGACCTGCAAGGCGGCTCGCACATCTTGCTCGAGGTCGATGTCAACGACGTGCGCCGGCAGAAGCTCATGGCGCTGCAGGACGATGTCCGGCGCGTCTTGCGCGAGGCCCGCATCGGGCTTACGCGTGCCCCAGTCATCCGCGGCAATGCGGTCGAAGTCGTCATTCGCGAGAGCGATCTGCAGCAAGGACTGGCGAAGCTTCGCGAGCTGTCGCAGCCGCTCGGCGGCTTCCTCGGCAGCACCGGGGCACGTTCGCTGGATATCGAGAACGTCGGCGGTGGGGTGGTGCGGCTGAGCCCCACGGAGCCCGCGCTGCTCGAGCGTGTCCGGCAGGTCGTCGATCAATCGGTCGAGATCATCGGCAAGCGCGTCAATCAACTCGGGCTCGTCGAGCCGTCGATCCAGCGCCAGGGAAACGATCGCATCCTGGTGCAGGTGCCGGGTCTCGGCGATCCCCAGCAGCTGCTCGAGATTCTGGGTAAGACCGCCAAGCTGACGTTCCGCCTCGTCGACACATCGGTCCCGGTCGAGCAGGCGCTGCAGGGGCGTCCGCCCCCGGACTCGGAGATTGTCTACGGTTCCAAGGCCGAGAACCGGCAGCCCTATCTTTTGGAGAAGCGGGTGATTGTCTCCGGCGAGGAGCTCACCGACGCGCAGCCCGGCTTCGACCAGCGCAGCAGCGAGCCGATCGTCACGTTCAAGTTCAACACCTCGGGCGCCCGCAAATTTGCGCAGGTCACGCAGGAGAACGTCGGCCGGCCGTTTGCGATCGTGCTCGATGACGAGGTCATCTCCGCTCCGGTCATTCGCGAGCCGATCCTCGGCGGAAGCGGCCAGATTTCCGGCAACTTCACGGTCGAGTCGGCCAACAATCTCGCCATTCTTCTGCGCGCCGGCGCGCTGCCCGCCAAGCTCACCGTCATCGAGCAACGCGTGGTGGGGGCGGGGCTCGGCCAGGATTCGATCGAGAAGGGCAAGCAGGCGTCCTACTTCGGCGGCGCCTTGGTCATTATCTTCATGGTGGTGACTTACGGATTGTTCGGCGTGTTCGCCAGCATCGCCGTTGCCATCAACGTGGGCATGATCTTCGGCATCTTGTCGCTACTCAATGCAACGCTGACCCTGCCGGGCATCATCGGCATCGTGCTCACGATCGGAATTGCGGTGGACAGCAACGTGCTCATCTACGAGCGCATCCGTGAGGAGGTTCGCACCGGTCGCACCCCCATTACCGCGATCGATGCCGGGTTCACGCGAGCGCTCGCGACTATCCTTGATTCGAACATCACGACCTTCATCGCCGCGGCGGTGCTGTTCTTCTTCGGCAGCGGGCCGGTGCGCGGCTTCGCCGTGACGCTCGGCATCGGTATCATAACGACCGTCTTTACCGCCTTCACCTTGACGCGGCTGATCGTGGCCTGGTGGGTGAGGTGGGCACGTCCGCGGCAGCTGGCGATTTCAAAGGCCGATCAAACGTGCGCCTGCACCCGAAACTCCCGCTGTTGCGGATCGTCCCCGACGACACCAAGTTCGACTTCATGCGCTTTCGGCGCATCAGCTTCCCGATCTCCGCCGTTCTCTCCATCGTTGCCATCCTGCTGTACTTCTTTCACGGGCTGAATTTCGGCATCGACTTTGTCGGCGGCACGCTGATCGAGGTGCAGTCGAAGAGCGGTTCGGCCGATCTTGCCAAGATGCGCGCGGCGCTGAGCGGGCTCGGCCTCGGCGAGGTGCAGCTGCAGGAATTCGGCGGTCCCACCGACGTTCTGATCCGCGTCGCCCAGCAGCCTGGCGGCGAACAGGCCCAGCAGGACGCGATCAACAAGGTGCGCGAGGCGCTCGGTAGCGACGTGGATTACCGCCGCGTGGAGGTGGTCGGCCCACGGGTATCGTCGGAACTCCTGGCCATGAGCACGATCGGGCTGGGGCTCGCGATCTTTGCGATCCTGATCTACCTCTGGTTCCGCTTCGAGTGGCAGTTCTCGCTCGGCGCCATGATCGCGAACGTGCACGATCTCGTGCTCACGATCGGCTATATGTCGCTGACCCAGATCGACTTCGATCTGTCGAGCATCGCGGCACTGCTCACCATTCTCGGCTACTCGCTCAACGACACCGTGGTCATCTACGACCGCATCCGCGAAATGCTGCGCCGATACAAGCGCATGTCCATGCCGGACTTGCTGAACATCTCCGTCAATTCGACGCTGTCGCGCTCGATCATCACCCACGTGACGGTGACGCTCGCACTGCTGGCCCTGCTTCTCTTCGGCGGCCATGCCATCCACAGCTTCGTGGCGACCATGATCTTCGGTGTCGTGCTGGTCGGCACCTATACCTCGGTGTTCATCGCCGCTCCGATCCTCATCTATCTCGGCGTCGGGACGACCCGCATGGAAGCCGAGGAGCCGACGGGAAAAGAAACAGCGTCGAGCGCCAGCCGATCCTA
>DASQXF010000021.1:0-6393 GCA_035639895.1 Xanthobacteraceae bacterium | reverse complement strand
TCCAGCAACACGTCGACGCGCTTGGCTGCCGGCGCCCACAGGCGAAACGTGACTCCGCTCCGGTGCAGCTCGGCGCCAAAGCGCGCGCCGGGCGTCATCGAGAGCCTGCAAAGACCAGAATTGACCGGGGCTGCGCGTGCGCCTTGGCGCCCGGCGTCAGCTCCGCGCCGAGCCGCGGGTGCGGCGAGGTGTCCAAGCAAGCGGTCCAGCGGCTGCACGGCGGAACCTTAGGAAGCATGAACTCGATCGCCTGCGGTGCAGCGTTGAGCACGACGTAGAGCGGAGCGCCTCCCTCCCCCGCTGGCCCCAGCACATAGGACAGGAACCGGCCTTCCGGGAAGTTCCAATCATGCTCCGTCATCTCGGTCGCGTGCGGAGTGAGCCACAACACCCCAAAGGAACCGTCAGGGCGGCGGCCTTCGACCCAATGCCGTGCGCGCAACTGGGGAAATCGCCGGCGCAGCTCGGTCAGCTTGCTCACGAAGGAGGTTATGTCCTCCTCTTTGTCGCCGAGCGCCGACCAATGCACCCATCCGATGGGATTGTCCTGGCAATACGCATTGTTGTTGCCGCTCTGGCTGTTGCCGACTTCGTCTCCCGCGAGCAGCAACGGCACACCTTGTGCCAACATGAGGCTTGCAAGCAGATTGCGCCGCGCTTGTCGCCTCAGTTGCACAATAGCTGGATCGTCGGTGGGTCCTTCGACGCCGTAATTCGTATTGTCGTTTTCATCGGAGCCGTCGCGATTGTGTTCCCCATTTGCGTCGTTGTGCTTGCGCTGGTAGCTGACGAGGTCCGCCAGTGTGAATCCATCATGCACGGTGACGTAGTTGACGCTCGAGCGAGGTGCGCGATTGTTGTGATCGAACAGATCGGCCGAGCCGGTCATGCGTCGGCCGAGCTCGCCGATGAGATTGCCTTCGCCGGACCAGTAGCGACGCAGCAAGCGACGGAAGCGATCGTTCCACTCCGACCAACCCGAGGGAAATCCGCCGACCCGATAGCCGCCGGGACCGAGGTCCCACGGTTCGGCGATCAGCTTGACCCCGGCCAAAACGGGATCCTGCCGTATCGCCGCAAAGAAGGGCACGCCGCCGTCAAAGCCGTTGGGCCCGCGGCCGAGCGTGGTTGCGAGATCGAACCGAAAGCCGTCGACATGGCAGACCTGTACCCAGTAGCGCAGAGAATCCATGACCATCTGCAGCACGCGCGGATGCGTTAGGTTGAGCGCGTTCCCGCAACCGGTGAAGTCCACGTAGTAACGGGGCTGGTCTGGGAGCAGCCAGTAGTACGAGGCATTGTCAATGCCGCGGAAGCTCAGCGTGGGGCCGAGGTGATTGCCTTCGGCCGTGTGGTTGTAAACGACATCGAGGATGACCTCGATGCCGGCATCGTGCAATCGCGACACAGTTGATCGAAATGCATCGAGCGGGCTGTCTACGGCGTAACGCGCCTCAGGCGCGAAGAACCCGATCGTATTGTAGCCCCAATAGTTGGTCAGGCCCCGTTCGATCAGATGCCGATCGTCGATAAAGGCGTGGATCGGCAGCAGTTCGACTGTTGTCACGCCAAGGCGCTTGAGATGATCGATCACCGCCGGTGCTGTAAGTCCGCGATAGGTACCGCGCCATGCCGGTGGCACGTCGTCGCGAAGCTGCGTCAGACCTTTGACGTGGGCTTCATAGATGATCGTGTCCTGCCAGGGAATCGACGGTCTGCGTTCTTTGCCCCAGGTGAACGCTTCGTCGACTACCATGCTCTTGGGCATGCCGCGGGCGTTGTCGCGCCGGTCGAACGAGAGATCGGCGCGCGGGCTGCCGGCCCGGTAACCGAAATGCGCGTCGCTCCAGACGAGCCGCCCTACCACCTGTTTCGCATAAGGATCGATGAGAAGCTTGTGCGGATTGAAGCGCAGCCCACGTTCGGGGTGATATGGGCCATGCACGCGATACCCGTAGAGCTGTCCCGGGACGACATCGTTGAGATAGCCGTGCCAGATATCCTCGGCACGCTCTGGCAGGGCGATACGCTCGATTTCGCGCCGGCCATGGCTATCGAACAGGCAAAGTTCGACTTTCTCGGCGTTGGCGGAGAATAGGGCGAAATTCGTTCCGCGTCCGTCCCAGGTAGCTCCCAAAGGATGCGGCGCGCCGGTGGAGACCCGCACGCTACCGCTCCGGAACGAGAAAAATTGCAGCGAGGGGCGGAACAACAAGGCTCACCTCGGGGGTCGTGCCCTCGTCCAACGTCCTGACCGCGCCCGCGTTCCCGATATTGGTGCCGCCGTACAGCGCGGAATCGGTGTTGAGAACCTCGCGCCAGGTGCCTGAAAACGGGACCTTGATGCGGTAGTCGCGGTACACCTCGGGGGTGAAATTCACCACCACCAGGCAACGCTCCTGCGTCTGGCGTCCCTTTCGCAGCCAGGCGAACACGCTGCGCTCGGCATCGTGCATGACCAGCCATTCGAACCCGCCGTCCTCGCAATCGAGTTCGTGCAGAGCGGGCACCGCCCGATAAAGTCGATTGAGGTCACGGACCAAAGCTTGAATGCCGGCATGCCGCGGCTGCTCGAGAAGATGCCAGTCGAGCGAATGATCGTGGCGCCATTCGTTTTCCTGGGCAAACTCGCTGCCCATGAACAGGAGCTTCTTGCCGGGATGGCCGAACATGAAGCCGTAGTAGGCGCGCATGTTGGCAAAGCGCTGCCAATCATCGCCCGGCATGCGGCCGAGAATCGAACGCTTGCCGTGCACGACCTCGTCGTGCGAGAGCGGCAATATGAAGTTCTCGAAGAATGCATAATGCAAACCGAAAAGAATCTGGCCGTGATGATGCTTGCGGTAAATCGGATCTTTGCTGATGTATTCGAGGGTATCGTGCATCCACCCCATGTTCCACTTGTAGCCGAAGCCGAGGCCACCCCAGTCCACCGGTCTCGAGACCATGGGCCATGCGGTCGATTCCTCCGCCGCGGTTGTGGCATTGGGAAATCGTGAGAACAGCTCGGTGTTGAAGCGGCGCAGAAGGTTGATGGCGTCGAGGTTCTCGCGACCACCATATCTGTTCGGGACCCAGCCGCCTTCAGGCCGGCTGTAATCCAGATAAAGCATGGAAGCAACCGCATCCACGCGCAGGCCGTCGATGCTGTAGCGATCTAGCCAGAACAGCCCGCTGCCGAGCAGGAAGTTAGCAACCTCGGTGCGTCCGTAATTGTAGACGAGCGTGTTCCAATCGAGGTGACGCCCTTGCTGAGGACTTTCATGTTCATAGAGCGCCGTCCCGTCGAAGCGAGCGAGCCCGTGCGGATCATCCGGGAAGTGTCCGGGCACCCAATCGAGAATGACGGCGAGGCCTTTGCGATGGCATGCATCGATCAAAGCCGCAAAATCGGCGGGGCTGCCGAAGCGGCTCGTCGGCGCAAAAAGCCCTGTCGGCTGATAACCCCACGATCCGTCGAAAGGATGCTCGCTGACCGGTAGGAATTCCACGTGGGTGAAGCCCATGTCGTGCGCGTATGGCGGCAGCTCCTCCGCCAACTCGCGGTAGCTGAGCCAACGCCCGCCTTGTTGCGGATGGCGCCGCCACGATCCGAGATGAACTTCATAGATCGATATCGGCGCGCTCAACGCATTCACGCCGGGAGAGGCCGGTTGCGGGCGTTGAATCGCATTCTGATCGACCACGATCGACGCGGTCTGCGGCCGCAACTCGGCGGCGAATGCCAGCGGATCGGACTTGAGCGGCAACAGGTGGCCGTGCGGCCCGATGATCTCGTATTTGTATTTGGCGCCGGGCTTGGCTTCCGGCACGAAGATCTCCCAAAACCCGTTGCCGCGCACGCGCATGGCATGCCGACGTCCATCCCAAGAATTGAAGTCGCCGACCACACTGACCCGCTTGGCCGAAGGCGCAAAGACCGCAAAGCCCACACCTTCGACGCCCTCAAGCACCATGTGATGGGCGCCGAGCTTGTCGTAGAGGTGCACATGCGTGCCTTCACCGAGCAGGTAGAGATCGAAGTCGGATAAGATCGGCGGGAAGCGATAGGGGTCCTCGATCTCGACTTGGCGTTCGCCGTAGCGTGCACGCAGGCGGTAGTGTCGAGAGCCGTTGCGCAAACGACCCTCGAACAGGCCGGCATCGTGGATGCGTTGGAGATCGCTTTCGTGACCCTGCTCGTCGATGACGGCCACCCCCTCGGCATCGGGAAGAAAAACACGCAGGACCGATGAGCCGTTCTCGACGTGGGGGCCGAGATAGCGGAACGGATCGGAATGGCGACCCTCGATGACCGCGTAGGCTTCCGGCGTGAGCGATGTCATTGCGCGGCATCCTGCGAACGCGAGAGGATGCGCCAAGTGCCTGCCAGCGGCACCCGCAGCCAATCCGGCCGATGCGCGAGCTCGTATTCGATTTCATAGAACGCCTTCTCCAGCAGGAAGAAATCGAGAAGACGATCGGCGGCCTCGAGCGATTGCGGCCACAGCCTCGTATCGGTCAGCGATGCCCGATAGGACGTCATGAAGGCTGCGGCGGAATGTTCGCGCCAAGCTTCGAGCGCGCGGGCGAGTTTACCGTGTTCGTCAGGTGCCGACTTGAGCGCACGCTCGAGCGCAGCCGTTGCGGAATAGTCGATCGATCGGATGAGGCCGGCCACGTCACGCGCGGCCGGGGCCTTGCGCCGTCGATCCTCGATGCTGCGGCGCGGTTCGCCTTCGAAGTCGATGATGGAGACGTCGTCCTTGACGATCAGCATCTGTCCGAGATGGAAGTCGCCGTGATGCCGAATCTTCATCGCGTCCACGGTTTCCGGGAGCAATTCGCGCAGCCGCGCGGGAAGCGCTTCTCGATAGGAGAGCAGCGCGTCGATCAGCTGCCGGTCGTCCTCCGAGAGTTCCGACCGACGGTGCGCCAAATCATCGAATGCGCGACCGGCGCGCCGCAGCAGTGTTTCCGTCCATGATCGTACATCATTGATCGAGATCGGTTCCGGGGCGAAGTCGACGATGTCGTCCCGACTGGCAAGCGCGAGCTGCAACTCGGCGACGCGCCTGCCGACTTGGTCTATCCGCCGCAGATAGGCGGCCTCCTCATCGCTTTGCCCGGCGGCCTCGGCGGTCAGGAGCCGCTGTTCCTCGACGAAACGGTCGAGGTAGTGGCTTGTCACGGTCCACGCGTCGCCCTGGTTTTGCAGGAAACCGTGCACGACCGCGACGGCGCTGCGAACGCCATTCTCCTCGAGCTCGACGCTTCCGAGGAGCGGTGGAATATGCGCGAACGGAACTGTTTCCGTGAGAAACCGACCGACCTCGATCTCCGGATTGAGACCCCGCTCGAGGCGACGAAACAGCTTGATGACGTAGTCTGCTCCAACCAGGACGGTCGTATTGGATTGCTCTGTATCCACGACGTGGACGTCTTGGATGGCAATGGGCCCGCTGTCGGGAAATCTTCCGGTGGGCGCAAACTCGATTCGGCGATGCTCGTCCTCGACGGTCCGCGCGGCACGCATATTTTCGAGCAGAAGAGCCACAAAGCTCGCATCGGCGGTGGCATCCAGCAGGGTTCCCTCGCGCGGCCCACGGCGCACGGCGGCCAACGCATTGGGATTCTGTTGCTCGCGATCGAAACGGGTCCACTTGATGGTCATCGGCAGCAGATAATTCGCGGTCTCCCGCTTGCCTGTGGCCTCGAGCAGGGCGATTCCTGAATCGGGACTACCGGCACCCACCGGTATGGTGTCGACGATGTGGGCCGTCGGCGAATTGCCCCGTTCCGCATACCATCGCCGGCTCGCCAGAAATGCCGGAAGAACGTCGCGTTCGAGCACCGATTTGGAACGCCCATGCAGCAGCGATTTCCAACCATCCGTGACGACGAGCGTCTCGAATTCGGCCAAGGTCCGCGGCAGCTCCACCGTCGATGCATCCGATTCGCGCAACAGAAACCAAAAAAAGCCATACGGTCCGAGCGTCACAATATAGTGAGTATCACCGATCGGCGGAAAGTTCGTCCGCCCGAGCAGTTCGAATGGCACGCGGCCGCGCCAGGGTGCGAGATCGATCTCGGCGGCTTGCGCCGAGCGCGAAAGATTTGCGACACAGAGAACGACTTCACCCTCGTATTGCCTTACGTAGACAAGCACGGCGCGGTTTGCGGGCCGGATGAAGGTCAACGAGCCGCGGCCGAATACCTTGCTCGACTTGCGCACCGATATCAGGCGTTTGGTCCAGCTCAGCAGGGAGGCCAGACTGCGCGACTGCGCCTCGACGTTGACCGCCTCGTAGCCGTAAACCGGATCCATGACCATCGGCAAGTAGAGGCGCGCGGGATCGCAGCGGGAAAAACCGCCGTTGCGGTCGAACGTCCATTGCATCGGCGTGCGTACGC
>DASQXF010000020.1:0-4496 GCA_035639895.1 Xanthobacteraceae bacterium | reverse complement strand
CACCTTCCCGACCCCCGATAAAATCAACACGACGCCGGCGCTTACGCCGCCTTTCGGATACACAGGTATTGCGAACTGCTACTCCGACGGCGAGGCGTCGCTTGCGGTCAAGAGCGGGGTGGCGAATGGGCCGGTTCTGACCTCGCTGGTGGGTTACACGCTTTCGCACAACACGCTCGACAACAACCGAAATCCCACGTCGGGATTGCTGGCCGAGTTAAGGCAAGATTTTGCCGGCGTCGGCGGCGACGTGAAGTTCGTCCGCACCACGGCCGACTTGTACAACTATCACGAGGTGTTTCCCGACATCGTCGGCGTGGTGCATCTGCAGGGCGGCCAGATCGCAGGATTGGGCGGTGGCCTGCGCATGCTCGATCACTTTCAAATGGGCCCGAACCTGGTGCGCGGATTTGCCCCGGCGGGCATTGGACCACGCGATCTGACGCAGCTACCATTCACCGGCATCTACGGCGACGCGCTCGGCGGCACCTACTACTGGGGTGCGAGCCTCGAGCTGCAGACCCCGCTTTACTTCCTGCCCAAGGATGCAGGGATCAAGGTGGCCGCGTTCGCCGACGCCGGCTCGCTCTGGAATTACGTCGGTCCGACGACCTTCCCGGCCACCGGCGAGGTCATTTCAGGTAATACCTGCCCGACTTTTGGTCCCGGAATTGTGAACTCGGTGCCGTGTCCGATCGATAATGGGATGCATGTTCGCACCTCGGCCGGACTGAGCGTGATTTGGGAGTCGCCGTTCGGCCCGCTGCGCTTCGACTATGCATTCCCGCTCACGAAGGAACCCTACGACCGAATTCAGCAGTTCCGCTTCGGCGGCGGCACCAAATTCTGACCCCGCGCGCGGGGCCGCGATTGGCACGGGCATGACCGAGCCCTTTTTCTTCAATCGGGGAGGCGGGCTCAGCGTGCGCGAGATCGCCACCCTTACGGGCGCCAAGCCGCGGCCTGGTGCTGATCTCGGCCGCCACATCACCGGGATTGCTGCGCTCGATCAGGCTGCTCCCAGCGATCTCGCGTTCCTGGACAAGACCAAGTACGCGCCCCAGTTGTCGCTCAGCGCTGCCGGAGCCTGCTTGATGTCGGAGCGATACGCCGCTCGCGCTCCCGCGCATGTCAGCGTGCTCTGCGTGGCCGAGCCGTATCGCGCGTTTGTCGAGGCCGCTCGCGCGCTGTTTCCCGACGCCTTGCGTCCATCATCCTTGTTCGAAGCAAGCGGCGTGGCGGTCGGCGCTTTCGTCCATCCGAGCGCGCGCATGGAAAACGGCGTGACGGTGGATCCCGGCGCCGTGATCGGTCCGCGCGCCGAGATCGGAACGGGCACGGTGATCAACGCCGGCGCTGTGATCGGACCCAAGGTGCGCATCGGCCGCCACTGCAGCATCGGTGCCAATGCCTCGCTCACCAACAGCCTCATCGGCGATCGCGTCGTGATTCATCCCGGTTGCGCTATCGGTCAAGACGGCTTCGGGTATTTGATGGGAGCAACCGGTCACCGCAAGGTCGTGCAGATAGGCCGCGTCATCATTCAGGATAACGTGGAGATCGGGGCTGGGACCACTATCGATCGCGGCGCCAATCGCGACACCGTCATCGGCGAGGGCACCAAGATCGACAACCTGGTGCAGATCGGACACAATGTGACGATCGGCCGTCACTGCATCATCGTCTCGCAGTGCGGCATTTCCGGCAGTGTCGTCATCGAGGATCGCGTCATTCTGGCTGGACAGGTGGGGCTGGCGGACAATGTGACGATCGGCGAGGGCGCGATCATCGGAGCGAGGAGCGGTGTGATGTCCGACGTGCCGGCCGGGGAGAAGTGGTTCGGCTATCCGGCCATGCGCGGCCGCGAGTTTCTTCGCAGTATGATGACCTTGCGCCACTGGGTGAGCAAAACCGATGCCGCCGATAACGGCGATGATGAGAGCCCCGACGATGGCGCCTCGCAAGGGGGCCGACGAAAGCGCAAGCGGTGAGCAAGGCGGCGACCACCCTCGAGGCAGCCGATATCGCAGCGATTCTCAAAGCGCTGCCACATCGATATCCGTTCCTCATGATCGATCGCATCATCGACATGCGCGACGATGAAGCCGCAGTCGGGATCAAGAACGTCACTGTCAATGAGCCGCAATTCCTCGGACACTTCCCGGGCAACCCGGTGTTTCCCGGCGTGTTGCTTGTCGAGGGGATGGCGCAGACCGCAGGCGCGCTTTGCGTCCTATCGCAGATGGGCGGCGATCATCCGCGGCGGGTCTATTTTCTGACGATCGACAAGGCCAAGTTCCGCAAGCCTGTGGTGCCGGGCGACACCATCGAGTACCACGTCAAAAAGATCGCCCGAAAAAAGAACATGTGGTGGTTTCGGGGCGAGGCGAAGGTTGCTGGACAAACGGTCGCCGAGGCCGAAGTCGGTGCCATGGTTGCGTGAGGTCGGCGATGGCGACAATCGATCCAACCGCCCGCATCGACCCGGGGGCGGTGATCGGTGAGAATGTATCGATTGGGCCGTATTGCGTCATTGGGCACCACGTCCGGATCGGCGACGATTGCAAGCTCCTGGCCCACGTTCATGTCACCGGCCATACGACGATCGGCCCGCGCACCGCGCTTTATCCCTTCGCCTCGCTCGGCACTCCACCGCAGTCGGTCAAGTATCGCGGCGGGCCGACCCGGTTGGTGATCGGCGCCGACTGCGATATCCGCGAAGGGGTCACCGTGAATACGGGGACCGAGGACGATCGCGGCGCGACCGAAGTCGGGGACCGCTGCTGGCTCATGGCCGGCTCCCACATCGGCCATGATTGCAAGGTGGGCAGCGACGTAATCTTCGCCAACAACGTCGTCCTCGGGGGTCACGTGACGATCGGCGATTTCGCGGTGTTCGGCGGCCAGGCCGCCGTGCGTCAGTTCGTGCGCGTCGGCGAAGGCGCCATGGTGGTGGGGCTCAGCGGCGTTCGTGCCGACGTGATCCCCTTCGGCCTGGTCCAAGGTCCGCTTGCGGATCTGATCGGGCTTAACGTGGTCGGTATGCGGCGGCGTGGGTCCAGCAAGGCCGAAATCCATCGGCTGCGACGAGCCTATGAAGCCATGTTCTTCGGCAGCGGGACGTTTCGCGAGCGGCTCGATAAGGTCGCCGCGCAGAGTGGCGCCGACCCCCTGGTCGCCAAGGTGATCGCCTTTATCCGTTCCGGCTCACGCCCGCTGACCATGGCCATCCGCCGCGCCGCCAATGGCGAGGAAGTATGAGCGAGCAGCCGGTTGGTCACGCGGCAAACGACGGTCCGCTGGCAATCATCTGCGGCGGTGGAAGCCTGCCGTTTGCCGTCGCCGACGCGGTGCGCAAGCGTGGACGCCGCGTGGTGCTTTTCGCCATTCGCGGTTGGGCGGATCCAAAACGGCTCGAGGCCTATCCGCACCACTGGGCGGCGCTCGGCCAATTCGGCACGTTCTGCCGGCTTGCGCGCCGGGAAGGCTGCCGCGATGTCGTTTTCATCGGCTCGATCGTGCGTCCCGCGATCTGGAGGATCAGGCCCGATTTCAAGACGCTCCGGCTGCTGCCGCGAGTCCTCGGCATCTTCCGTGGCGGTGACGATCACCTGCTCAAGGGCGTCACGGCGATTTTCGAAGAGCACGGATTCCGGCTCGTTGGAGCACACGCAGTCGCCCCGGAAATCCTAATGCCCGAAGGAACGCTCGGGCGCGAGCGCCCCAGCGAGCGCGATCATGCCGATATTGCCAAAGGCCTCGCTCTGCTCAACGCCTCGAGTCCGTTCGACGTCGGCCAAGCGGTGGTCGTGGCGGATGCGCGCGTGCTGGCGATCGAGGCCGCGGAAGGAACCGATTGCATGCTCGCGCGCATCGCAGAACTTCGCCAAAGCGGGCGCATTGCCGCGACCTCGGGCCGGGGCGTGTTGGTGAAGGCGGCAAAGCGCGACCAAGATCGGCGGTTTGATTTGCCTTCGATCGGCCCGCAGACGGTCGAAGGCGCGGCGCGAGCCGGACTGGCCGGGATCGCGGTCGTCGCCGGGAGCACCATCGTTGCCGAACCCGAGCGCATTGGTGCGACCGCGGACCGTGCGCGGCTGTTCGTCCTCGGCGTGCGCGAGCAGGCGGCCGAGTGATGACCGCAGGACCCGCGCGCCCGCCTGAATTCGCCGATGTTTTTCTCGTCGCCGCGGAGGAATCGGGTGATCGGCTCGGCGCCGCGCTGATGCGGGCGCTGCGGGAGCGCACCGCGGGACAAGTATGCTTTACCGGAGTTGGGGGACGGGAGATGGCGGCGGAAGGCGTCGCGAGCCTTTATCCGATCGATGACCTTCCCCTGATCGGCTTCAGCGCGATCCCGCGACGACTTCCAAAGATCCTGCGGCTCATGCGGTTCACGGCCAAGGCCGTTTTGGCTCGACGCCCGCACGTGTTCGTCATCATTGACAGTCCCGGCTTCACCCGGGGCATCGCGCGGCGGGTGCGTGCCGCCGATC
>DASQXF010000019.1:0-2252 GCA_035639895.1 Xanthobacteraceae bacterium | reverse complement strand
TTGCCATCCTCTTTCTTGACTTCCAGGTCGGCGATCTTTGGTTTTGGCGACGGCGTACTTTTTCTGGACTCGATCTTGCTGGCGGACTTCGCGCTGCCTTTGCCGTCCTGTTTCTTGACTTCCGGGCCGGCGATCTTCGGTTTTGGCACCGGCAGCGGCATGTGCTTGCCGGCCGCGATCATGTCGAGTTCGCGCGGAAGCAGCATCGCGAAGCGACCCGGGTGGCGAATGCGCCCGGCGATGCGGCCGGCCTCCTCGCCGGCACCCAGGTAGAGGTCGGCGCGCGCCGGTCCGACAACCGCCGACCCAGTGTCCTGCGCAATCATCAAGCGACCGAAGCGTGAAACCGACTTCGCGCTTTCGATCGGCAGATTGGCTTCGATGAAAAACGGGGTGCCATATTCGTGCAGCCTGTCCACGGCAACGGACCGGCCCGGCGTCAACGGCACGCCCTGTGCGCCAACCGGTTCGCCCTCGTTCGACAGTCCGGTGATGCGGAAGAACACATAAGCGCGGTTGGTGGCGCGCACTTTCGCAGCTTCCTCCGGATACGCGGCCATCCAATCACGAATGCGCTTGGCCGACATCTCCTGGCGCGAAATGAGATTGCGTTCGACAAGCACACGCTCGATCGAGCTATAGCTATAGCCGTTGTGCGAATCGTAGCTGATGCGCAGCGGCGTGCCGTCCTCCAGGATCACGCGGCCCGAGCCTTCAATCTGGATCGCGAGCAGATCGAATGGATCCTTGAGCCAGCAGATTTCCAGCTTCTGCCCATCGAGCGCGCCGGCCTCGATGGCGCCGCGGTCATGGTAAGGCACGAGTTCGCCGTTCTCGTTGCGGCGAGCAATGCGCACGCCTTTGTTTGGAAATGCAACGGAGCCGGATTTGTACCCGGCAGCGACCAGATCGCGCGGCCGGCGGTAGACGGGAACATGGAATTCCGGACTCGGAAAGCGCGAGCCGGCGACGATCGGCTCGAAATAGCCGGTCAGAAGTCCTTCCCGCTCGCCTAGGCGCGCGATGCGAACGGGTTGAAAATTCTGTTCGAAGAAACTGCGAGCGGTATGGGCATCCCGTGGCCGCAGTCCCATGGCATTGCGGCAGGCGCTCTCCATGGCTGCATTGATCTCTCCGCGGTCGTCGGTGCGGCGCGTTTTGCGCAAGGCTCGGCAGCTTGTCTGATAGGCCGCGAATGCAGCGAGGTGATCGTCGGCGGTCCAGCCTGCGAGCTCGGTCCATTCGACCGGTTCGAGCTGACTGCCCGCGAGTTTCAGCGGGCCTTCCGCCGATGCGCCGCCGCCCGTGAAGCACACAATCGCGACGAGGCTTGTGACCACGCCGCGCTCCAAGGCTTGCGCAAACCCCCGACCAGGCTGCATGCAAATAAATGCACTTCAGACGGGAATGGTTCCGGCGCGCGCGAACGTCGCTCGGGAGTGGTTAAACGGCTTTGCCCAGCAGCTTGCCGGCGAGTCTCCGGCAAATGACGCCATACACCGGGCGGTGATTTCGTACCTCAGCCCTGCGGCGCGAGGGACCTGGCTCCAGCGCGAGCATCCCTGCCGCTCGCTCCGACCACTTATTGCGACAGCTACCCGGCCTCGGCGGAATCCAGTGTGAACAGCTCTTGTGGTTGCGCGACCCCGCGCAATGCGTAGCGGCCGACCGATACGAGCCGGCGGCGCATGCCCTCGACATTGGCGAACGCCTCCGAGACCAGCACCGGCTGCTCGGCCGAGCGGCACATGGCGGCGATCCGGCTCACCTCATTGACGGCCGGACCCAGCACGGTGAAATCGAGCCGCTCAATGCTGCCGACATTGCCATAGAAAACCTCCCCGACATGCAGGCCGAGATACATATCGCTGACCGGCACGCCGTCACGCGCTCGCCGCACATTGAGTGCCGCCACCTCGTTTCGCGCGGCGGTCGCGGCGGCGAGCGCGGCCGCGCAGGCGGACGCACGATCGGCGCCGGTGAAAATGGCGAGGATGCCGTCGCCGATCAGCTTGAGCACGTCGCCGCCCTGCGCGTGGACCGCCGAGACGATGACGTCGGCATAGTCGTTCAGCAGCGGAATGATCTGTTCGGGCGAGGAATCGGTGATCCGCGTGAAGCCGCGCAGGTCGCTGAACCAGATGACGGCGTCGATGCGCTCGGTGACGCCCCGCATGATGCGGCCGCTGAGCACGCGCCGCCCGGCATCGCGGCCGAGATAGGTCTCCATGAGCGTCGTGGTCATGCGCGCG
>DASQXF010000018.1:0-7732 GCA_035639895.1 Xanthobacteraceae bacterium | reverse complement strand
GCTCCGTCACCCTCTCCCCTTGCGGGAGAGGGTGGAGGCAAGCGCAGGCGAGCGTCCGGGTGAGGGGTTGCGCGCAACTGAACCCCTTACCCGGCTCGCGCCTTCGGCGCTCGCCACCCTCTCCCGCAAGGGGAGAGGGTGTCTGAGTGCGCTGTACGCGTATAGTGCGTCGGCAACCAGCACTGCTAATTGAGACTGAGATTACTTCCCCGCCGCAACCGGCTCGCGCGCGGGCGCACGCACGAGCCGCGTCACCGCGCTCGCCGCGACGATCGCGTGTTGCTGCGCATAGGCCTCGTGGTTCTTCTCGATGTGCTCGAGATCGTAAAGATAATTCACCATCAGGCCATGTGATTGCTGCAGCGCCCGCTCCGACGTGTCGGCGAGAAAGTTGAGCCGTTCGAGCCGCGCGCCGTTGCCGAGATGGAAGCGCGCCACGGAATCGAGCGGGGTGTCGCGCGCCGAGCGTGCGCGCAGGTAATACCAGGCGGCTGCCCGCAACAGCGGCTCGCGAACCGTCTCGGCAGTCTCCTCCTGCCGCCACCAATCCGGGCGATCGAGCACGACGAGGGCGGCCCGATCCTCGGCGCTGAGCGCAATCGATCCCTCGTTGGCGCGCTCGCCCTTGAGCCATTCGGCGAAGTTCGGTGCCGGGGACAGCGTGATGAACGTCGACAAGCGCGGACGTTCACGGCTGACCTCTTCGACCACCTGCTTGATGAGAAAATGGCCGAATGACACGCCGGCGAGCCCGCGCTGGCAATTGGAGATCGAATAGAACACCGCAGTGGTCGCCCGCTCTGGCTCGACCCGCTGGCGCTTTGCCGACAGGATCGGACCGATGGCAGCCGGGATACCGCGGGTGAGTGCGACCTCGACGAAGATCAAGGGTTCGTCGACCAATGCCGGGTGGAAGAAAGCATAGCAGCGTCGGTCAGGCGAATCGGTGCGCGCGCGCAGGTCGTTCCAGTCGCGGATCGTATGCACCGCCTCGTAGCGGATGATCTTCTCCAACAGGTTGGCCGGGGTCGACCAGTCAATGCTCCTGAGCATGAGAAAGCCACGGTTGAACCAGGACGAGAACAAATGGAGGAAGTCGTCGTCGATCACCGCGAGATCGTCGCGATGATCCATTGCATCCATCAGCTGCTCGCGCATGCGCACCAGCGCGGCGGTTCCGCCGGGCGCAAGGTTGAGGCGCCGGAACAGTTCGAGCCGTCTCGGCTCGGACGCACGGTGGACGTTGGAGGCCGTCGCGTCCGAGGGCGCGCTCAGCCAGGCACTGGTCGCGGCGCTGAGCCGTTTTCGGTCGGCGCCGAAACGGCTGGCAAGCGCCTCGAAGAAGGCGATGCGCGGGCCGGTCGTCAATTCCGCGTAGCGCGAGAGGATTTCGCGGGCGAGCGCCACACCGGAGGCCTCGCCGCGGCCGGAGAGCAGATCCTCGCACAACTGGGCGAGGCTCTCCGAGCGCTGCTCGGCAACGCCGCGCCGGTCGCGCGTGCGATCGATGAGCGCGCGGCCGCGCTCCGCGATCGACTGCAGCATATCGCTGAAGGAGGAAGTGCTCACGGGCCCCAGAACCTCTCGGCGCAATGAATGATAGATAGGATCGCCGTGACGAATTCACAAACCGTGCCAAAGGGCGGGTAACTGCTGGCTATGGACAAGATGGGGCTGACAGGTCACAGAAGCGGCGGTTTTTCGCCCATTAAGGGCGCCGCGCGCCCGAGGGAGGACTGATGGCCGGGCCTTTGGCCGGACTTCGCGTGCTCGAACTTGCCCGTATCCTGGCGGGGCCCTGGGCCGGGCAGATGCTCGCCGACCTCGGCGCCGACGTCATCAAGGTCGAGCGCGCAGGGACCGGCGACGATACCCGCGGCTGGGGGCCGCCCTTCGTCGAGGCGGCCGGCGGGGGACATCTCGGCGCCGCCTATTTCCATTCCACCAATCGCGGCAAGCGTTCGATCGAAGTCGATTTCGAGAGCGAAGGCGGCCGCCGCATCGTGAGGAAACTCGCGGCACGCTCGGACGTGCTGGTCGAGAATTTCAAGGTTGGCGGGCTTGCCAAGTTCGGCCTCGATTACGCGAGCCTGAGCAAGGAGAACCCGCGCCTGATATATTGCTCGGTCACCGGCTTCGGCCAGAGCGGCCCCTATGCCGCCCGCGCCGGCTATGACCTCATGGCCCAGGGCATGGGGGGGATCATGGACCTCACCGGGGCACCGGACGGCGAACCCCAGCGTGCCGGCGTGCCCGTCGCCGACATCTTCACCGGGATTTATTCGGTGGTGGGCATCCTCGCCGCGGTAATCGAGCGCGAGCGGACCGGCCGCGGCTGCCTGGTCGATACCGCGCTGGTCGACAGCCAGGTCGGAGTGCTCGCCAACCAGGCGCTCAACTATCTCGTCTCCGGCACGGTGCCCAAGCGCCTCGGCAATGCCCACCCAAATATCGTGCCGTATCAAGTTTTCCCGGTTGCCGACGGCCACATCATCATCGCGACCGGCAACGATAATCAGTTCGCCAAGCTCTGCGCGGTCCTGGGCGAGCCCAAAATCGCCGAGGAAGCGAGCTATCGCGCGAACTCCGACCGGCTGGCACACCGCGAGCAGCTGATTGCGCGGCTCTCCGCGCTCACCGCGCGCTGGCACCGCACCGAGCTGCTGGCGAAGCTCGAATCTGTCGGTGTGCCAGCCGGGCCCATCAATTCGCTCGACCAGGTTTTCTCCGACCCGCAGGTGATCCATCGCGGCATGCGCATCGAGCGGCCGAGCGCGGCAGCCAAGGGCGGCACGATTCCGGGGGTGCGCACGCCGATCATCATCGGCGGCAGACCGATGGCGGCGGAGCATCCCTCCCCGCGGCTCGGCGAGCACACGGCGGACATCTTGCGCGAAATCGGCGAAGGCTAGGTTACCTGTGCAGCGGGCCCATCAGGTAATCAGGTAGCCAGGTGGCGATCTCGGGGAAAATGCACAGGATGACGATCGCCAGCATCATGCACACGACATAGGGAATGGTGCCCCACATCACGCGCGTGACCGGCACGTCGGGGGCGATCGAGCTGACGATGTAGATGTTGAGCCCGACTGGCGGATGGATCAGCCCGATCTCCATGTTGATGGTCATGATCACGCCGAACCAGACCGGGTCGAACCCTGCCGTGGTGATGATCGGGTAAAGGATCGGCGAGGTCATCAGAATGATCGCCGCCGGCGGGATGAAGAAGCCGGCCACTAGCAGGAACAGATTGATGAGCAGCATCAACACCCATTTGTTGACGTGCATGTCGGCGATCGCCTGCGCCAATGTCTGCGTGAGATAAAGCGAGGTCAGCATGTACCCGAACAGCACGGCGGCGGCGATGATCATGAGAATCATCACCGACTCGCGCGTGGTGTCGCGCAGGATGAGCCACCATCTCCCGGGCGCCCACATGCGGTAGATGAGAATCGCCATGAGGATGCAAAGCGCTGCGCCGACGCCGGCTGCTTCCGAGGGCGTCGCCACGCCGCCGTAGAGCGTGTACATCACGCCGAAGATGATCAGGAGGAAGGGCGCAACCTTTGGAATGGACTGAAATTTTTCCCTCCATGCGTAGCGGAAATCCGCCGCGTGCGAGCGGAAGCCGCGCCTCCAGATGATGAACAGCGTCCAAATGATGAATAGGCCGGTGAGCATCAGCCCCGGCAGCACGCCGGCGAGGAACAGCCGGCCGATCGAGGTCTCAGTCGCGATCCCATAGAGGATGAAGGTGATCGAGGGCGGGATCAGGATGCCGAGCGTGCCGCCGGCGCAGATCGATCCGGTGGCGACGTCGTCCGGATAGCCGCGCCGGCGCATTTCCGGGATGCCCATCTTGCCGATGGCGGCGCAGCAGGCGGGCGATGAGCCGGTGAGCGCGGCGAAGATTGCACAGGCGCCGATATTCGAGATCACGAGCCCGCCCGGCACGCGATAGAGCCAGCGGTCGAGCGCCTCGTAGAGGTCCTTGCCGGCAGGCGAGGAGCCGATCGCGGCGCCCATCATCACGAACATCGGGATGGACACGAGCGTGAAATCGGACAGCCCGGTATAGAACGTCTCGGCCGCCACGTGCAGCGCATCGATCCCCTGAAAGATCACGAGAAATGCGAGCGCGATGGCGCCCAGCCCAAACGCAACCGGCGCGCCCGAAAGCAAGACGGCGAGCGTGACGACGAGGACGATGGCGCCTTGCGTCGCTGGACTCATGCCTTTTCCTTCGGCGGCAGTCCGAACGGCAGCTCGCGCCCGCTCACTAATTTCATGATCTCGGCGACGTATTGCAGGCTCAGAAGCGCCAGTCCCACCGGCATCGCCGCGTAAGGAATCCACAGCCGCGCCCGCCACATCGATTCGGAACGCCAGTTGTTTTCCCACGCCTCCTGCCAGAACTGGAACGTGAGCACCGTCATCACCGCGCAGAACGCCAACGACATCAGCATCGACGCGAGCGCGAGGCGGTAGCGGCCCTCTTGTCCGAGATAGATCGGCAGCACGTCGACATTGACGTGGCCGCGGCTGAGCAGGAGGTAGGGGCTGCCGATGAAGGTTGCGGCCACGATGCTGAAGGTGACGAAGTCGGTCTGCCAGATCGTGTTCTCGTTGAGCACGTAGCGGATGAAGACCATCTCGCAGACGATTACCACGCTGGCGGCGAGCAACCCGGCGGCGAAGACCCCGCAGATCTGCGAGATCAGCGTCACGCCGCGGATGAAAGCGTCCATGTATGCCCCCTCCGGCCCGCGCAGGACGACCGGCGGGATGAGCCCGCCGGTCGCTTGCGATCGGGCGCGGCGTTACTTGACCGCGAGCGCCTCGTCGATCAGCTTCTTGCCGTCCGGTACTTCGGTGGCGAATTGCTTGTAGGAGCTGTCCTGCGCGACCTTGACCCAGGCGTCGTATTCCGCAGGCGTTAGCGTGACCACTTCAACATTGTTCTTCTTGAACACCGAGACCATTTCATCGTCGAGGCCCTTGGTCGCCTTATTAAAGTAATCTTGCGCCTTCTTTCCTCCGTTCATCAGCGCGTCCTGCTGTTCTTTCTTGAGCCTGTTGAAGCTCCGCTTCGACATCAGCACCGGCTCGTACATGAACCACAGTGCGTTGTCGCCGGGCGCGGTGATGCACTTGACCTGCTCGTAGATACGGAACGAAACGAAGCTTCCGGTGCTGGTGTCGGTGGCGTCGGCCACGCCGGTCTGCAGCGCGTTGTACACTTCGTTGCTCGGGATCGAGACGATCGAGGCGCCGGCCTGCTGCCACATGGCGGCAAAGGTCGGGCCGGCGGAGCGGATCTTCAGGCCCTTGATATCCTCGGGCTTGCGGATGCAGCCCCGCTTGGAAGCGACCGCGCCAGCGAGCCATGCGTCCGCCAGCACCACGACGCCGGCCTTCTCGATCTTGGCCTTGATCTCCTTCATGAACGGCGACTCGTTGAGTCGGGTCGCCCGATCATGATTGCGCACCAGCGCCGGCATCAGCGTGGCGCTGAAGGCACCGATCTTGCCGCTCGCGTAATCGAGCGGGAATGACGAGATGTCGAGTTGGCCGTTGACCATCGCGTTCCATTGGTCGTTCGGCTTGAACAGCGACGCGCCGGGATAGACCTGGACCTCGAGGCCGACATTGGCAGCTTTGGCTTCGCGCGCGACGATTTGGACCATTTCGTCGCGGGCGTCACCCTTGCCGCCCGGGAACTGGTGCGACGCCTTGAGCACCGTTTGCGCATGGCCTGCGGCCGAGAACGCGCAAAGGCTGGCAGCCGCGGCGAAGGCGGCGGCAAATTTCCTCATTGGGCTCCTCCGATATCGTTGGTGATTTCTGTCCTCCAAGGAACGCAATTTTGCAAGCATTGTCAAAGTCCAACTCGACGCAGCGAATGGCCCTGACGGCGATCCGGCCGCGCCACACCCAGCCCGAAAGCTTGCTAGGCTCGCCCCCAATCGCCCACCGCATCGACCGCGAACCCTTGACCTGGTCGCTTCAACATCGAAGCATTGGCGGCGGACGTGCGCCCTGACCGCGGCGCGCAGGTGAGGTGCGCGGATGCTTCGGCTCGCTTCGATCGTGTTGGGCGCGGCCCTGCTTGCCGCCTCCGCCGCCGTTGTCCGGGCAAGCGACCCCCAATGGCCGCAGCGGCCCGTTCGGTTGATCGTGCCGTTCCCGGCCGGCGCCAGCACGGACATCATTGCGCGCATCCTCGCCCAGAAAATGGGCCAGCAACTCGGCCAACAGATCGTGATCGAAAACCGCGCCGGCGCGAGTGGCAATATCGGCGCCGACGCGGTCGCCAAGGCGGCGCCCGACGGCTACACCATCGGCATTGCCACCGCGAGCACGCACGCGGTGGCGGCGAGCCTCAGCGCCAATCTGCCGTACGATCCGATCAAGGATTTCGCGCCGGTCGCGATGCTCGGCAGCCAGCCCTACGTGCTCGTGCTCCATCCTGCCTTGCCTGCGCGCAACCTCGCCGAGCTGATCGCGCTCGCCAAGGCGAAACCGGGAACGCTCAACTATGGCTCGGCCGGCGTCGCTTCGCTTGCGCATCTTGCGACAGCGATGTTTGCGAGCATGGCCGGCATCGAGATCAGCCACGTGCCCTACAAGAGCTCGGCGCAATCGATGACGGACATGATCACGGGGCGGCTCGACATGCAATTTGCGACCATTGCGCCGTCGCTTCCCAACATCCAGGCCGGGCAGCTGCGCGCGCTCGCAACGAGCGGCAAAACGCGCGTGGCGGTCTTGCCGGCGGTGCCGACGGTCGCGGAGGCCGGCATCGCGGGATACGAGGCGGCGTTGTGGGTCGCCGTGGTCGCGCCGGCCGCCACACCGACGACGATCGTCGCGCGGCTCAACCGCGCGGTGAATGACATTCTCAAATCGGCGGATGGGACCGAGGCGCTCATTGCGCAAGGGATGACGGCTGAAGCGGGCGCGCCGGAGGCGGTCACGCAGCGCATCCGCGACGACATCGCAAAATGGCGCGACGTCGCGGCCAAGGCCGGCATCCGTCCGGAATGATCGGCTGGTCCGCTGGTCCGCGCGAAGCGGGGACCCAGCCTTCAGCCCCAGATTCCCGCTTTCGCGGGAATGAGCGGAGTTCTCTTGCGCAGTCGCGCGCGTTGCCACGCTGCGCTAGCGAGCGGCGAAGAGTCGCGGCTTGCATGATGGCTCGCGATGCCCTTGAACGGTGGGCGTAAAGCGGCACAATGCAGAGCAACAGCGAGCGCTGGGCCGCGCCTGCGGCGAAGCGCCGACGGAACTCAAGGAGGAGACGATGACGAAGAACACTTGCCTCGCCGCCGGCACGGCGTTGGCGCTCGCGCTCGCGGCCGGCCCGGCTGCGGCATGGGAGCCGACTAAGCCCGTGGAAATTGTGGTTGCCGCCGGCGCTGGCGGAGCCTCCGACCAAATGGCGCGCATGATGCAGGCCGCAATTCAGAAGAACAATCTGATGAAGCAGCCGATCGTCGTTTCGCTCAAAGGCGGCGCGTCGGGGGCCGAGGCGCTCATTTACATGAAATCGAACGATGGCGATCCCAATAAGATTCTCATCGCCTACTCCCTTATCTACATGCTGCCGCTCTCCGCCAAGATTCCGTTCAACTGGCGCGACCTGACCCCGGTCGCCGTCATTGCGCTTGATGAATTCGTGCTGTGGGTCAACACGCAGCTGCCCTACAAGACGGTGAAAGAGTTCGCCGAC
>DASQXF010000017.1:0-2126 GCA_035639895.1 Xanthobacteraceae bacterium | reverse complement strand
TATGGCCGCTAACAACAGCACAGGCGACAAGCTCGCCCTTGGTTCGGCCATTGCCGGGGGCGCGATCGTGACTGCTTTGCTCGAGATACTTTTGGAGAAAGGCACCCTCTCGGTGGAGGAGTCGCGAACCGTCCTCGAGCGCGCGCTGCGCAATGTCGGCTTTCACCAGCGCGCCGCCGGCGCTCGCGAAGCCGCCGACGCCATTACCAAGTTGATGCGCGGACGGTTCGCAGAACGCGGCGATACATAGGGCTCGAGCCGGCGCCGTCCTGACCGCAAAGGGTGGTGCGGTAGGTGCGTCGACTTTTAATTATACTGCGTCACATACCGCGAGCGGATCATCGCCGCTCGTGCCCTCTCCCCGGCGGGGAGAGGGCTACTCTCTTTTGCAACATGCAGGAATGGGTGAGGGGGTTCGGATCCACCATTTGCCACCGGTAGCCCCCTCACCCCAACCCTCTCCTCAAAAGAAGGGGAGAGGGAGCACACCGAGTTTGCGCCTCGTGCGTGGGATATGACGCAGTAGTGTTAAGGACGTTTACACTGCCGGGCACTCGGTCTCCTCCTCTTCCCACCGAACCTGGCTTGCTCGGGTGCGGTGTCTAGGACTAATGCGCGCACAGGCAGAGAAGAATAATGACCAGGACAATCGTCGGCGCGCTCGTCGCGCTCGTTGCGGAGGCGAGCGCAGCAACGGCGCAGGACTATCCCGCCCGCCCGATCCGGTTCATGCACGGCTTCCCGCCGGGCGGGAACGTGGACATCATCGGCCGGCTGCTTGGCAACGAGATGTCGAAGGGCCTCGGGCAATCGATCGTGATCGAGGCCAAGCCCGGCGTCGCCGGCAGCCTCGCCGCGGAGGCGGTCGCGCGCAGCGATCCTGATGGCTACACGCTGCTGGTCGTTCCCAGCGCCCACCCCGCGCATGGGGCGCTGTCCAAGAACGTCAACTACAAGGTGGTCGACGATTTCGAATGGATCTCGGTCGCGAGCTTCTATCCGTTCCTGATCTGCGTGCGCACGGACTCCCGCTTCCAGACGCTCAAGGACCTGATCGAGGAGGCGCGCAAAAATCCCGGCGCACTGAAATACGGGTCGGCCGGAGTCGGTTCGATCCTCCACACCACCGTCGAATTGATAGGTCACGACACCAAAACCAAGTTTCTGCACATACCTTATCGCGGCGAGGCGCCGGCCATCACCGGCATGCTGCAGGGCGACATCGATTTCATCGCCGCCACGTCGGGCCCGATCAGCGCGCGCATCCGCTCGGGCGAGTTCCGCGCGCTCGCCGTGACCGGCAAGACGCGCTGGCGCGATCTCCCCGACGTACCGACGGTCGCGGAGCAAGGCATGCCCGGATTTGAGGTCATCTCCTGGACCGGCCTTGCCGGTCCGGCAAAACTGCCGGCGCCGATCGTCGCGAGGCTCAATGCCGAGTTGCGCCGTGCGGTCTCAGTGCCGGACGTGAAGGGCAAGCTCGAGAGCATGGGCGGCGATCCGCGCGCGACCACGCCTGCCGAGATGCGGGCGCTGGTGGCGAGCCAGTTCGCGACCTGGACCAGGCTGGCCAAGGAGGCGAACATCTCCATCGATTAGACGCGGCACTCGCTGCGCGCCGTCACGCGATGCATCGGCGCACGCTGCAGCAGTTCAATGCGTCAACTGGCAGGCGTCGGCCTTGGGCTTGAGGTCTTCGCCGCAGCCGCCTTGCATGGTTTTCAATTCAGCCGACGTGCAGGCATTCTGCGATTCGTACCACCACATCAGATAAAACAGGCAAACGAGTTCCGGCTTGGACAGGGTATCGACCAGCCGGCCGTCGCCAGTGCGAATCTCGCCGCTGCCCAAGCGGTGCGACAGCTCCAAGTTCGATTGAGCAAGCGCCGGCGTTGCCGAGAGCAGCGCGAGAGCGCCGATGATCCAGGCGCGCATCTCGCGCAGCCGATCTGCACGTATGAGTCCGCCGCGCCTCAAACCCCTACTCGCGCCTCCATACGATCTGGACGGCGCGCATGCTCGGCTGGTCCTGCTTAAAGCGACGTTAACAGGCGCACGAGCCGGGAGCACGACGCTTTCGCGGGGAGGTCAAAGCGGAGTTAATTCGCTTCTGCGATACTGCGTTG
>DASQXF010000016.1:0-16129 GCA_035639895.1 Xanthobacteraceae bacterium | reverse complement strand
GATCGCCTCCTACAAGCTCCTGGCCTTCGTCATCAGCTCCGCCGTCACCGCCGTCGCCGGTGCGCTGTTCGCCTATTACCGCGGTTTCGTGTCGGTCGAGGCGTTCTCGCTGTTTCTCACGATCCAATATCTTGCCATGGTTATTATCGGCGGAATGGGATCGCTGCTCGGCGCACTGCTCGGAGCGGTCTTTGTCACCATCTTTCCCTACATTATCGAGATTGGCCTGCTCGCGCTGCCTGGCGCGCAGCGGCATGCGAGTTTGCTGTTTGCGGTGAACTACGCGGCCTTCGGGCTGGTCATGGTCCTGTTCCTGATCTACGAGCCGCCCGGGTTGGTCGGAATTTGGCGCCGCATTCAAACCTACTTCCTGCTGTGGCCGTTCAAGCACCGCTCGGCCTCGGGATCGCGCAGATGACCGGCCCGCTGTTGGCAATCGACAAGCTCGAGGTGGTCTATCAGCGCGCCATCACCGCCGTGCAGGGCATCACCCTTGCGGTCGAGCCAGGTCGCATCGTCGCGCTGTTGGGAACGAACGGCGCCGGCAAGACCACGACCTTGCGGGCGATCTCGGGCTTCCTCGGCATCGACGACGCACGCGTCAGCGAGGGGACGATCACGTTCAAAGGCGCGCGCATCGAGAATAGTCTTCCGCACGAGAACACGCGGCGCGGAATCGTGCTGGTGCCCGAACGCGACAAGGTATTTCCCAATCTCACGGTCGCCGAGAACTTGACCGCGCCGGTTGCGCGCAGCAGCGCCGCCATCGAGCGACGACGGCGCGAGGAGCTCGCCTACCAGTTTTTTCCGCAGCTCGGCGATCTGCGCAACCGCATCGGCGGCCTTCTTTCCGGCGGCGAGCGGCAGATGTTGGCGCTGGCAAGCGGCCTCGTCTGCGCGCCCGAACTCCTGCTCGTCGACGAACTCTCGCTCGGCCTCGCACCGCTGCTGGTGAAGGATTTGTTGGGGCGGCTTGCCGACATCCGGCGCGAGCTCGGCATTGCCATTCTGATCGTGGAGCAGAGCGCCACGGTGGCGCTCGACATCGCCGACTACGGCTACGTCATGGAAAACGGTCGCATCGTGCTCGACGGCACCGCCGAGCGGCTGCGCCGGCACCCGGACATCCAGGAATTCTATCTCGGCCGCAAGAGCGGCGAGCGAAGAAGCTATCGCGACGTCAAGCAATATCGCCGCAGCCGGAGATGGTATGGCTGAACTGGAAATCGACGGCCTCACGCTGCGCTTCGGAGGCCTGACCGTGCTCGATCGCGTCTCGCTCGCGGTGGCGGCGGGCGAGCTGTTCGCGCTCATTGGCCCGAACGGCGCCGGCAAGACCAGCGTGCTCAATTGCGTGAGCGGCATCTATCGTGGCGAGGGACACATCCGTTTCCGCGGCGAGCACATCGCCGGCCGCGAGCCGCATCAGATTGCCAGGCTCGGACTGGCGCGCACGTTTCAACACGGAGAATTATTTCCGCACATGTCGGTGCTGGACAACCTCTTGACCGGCCGGCATACGCGCATCCGCACTAATCCCCTCGCCGAGATGCTCTTCCTATCCTCCGTGCGGCGCGAGGAGGTGCGCCACCGCGAGGCAGTCGAGCGCATCATCGACTTCGTGGAGCTCGAGCGCTATCGCCACGCGTCGGTGGACGGCCTCCCCTTCGGCATCCAGAAGCTGGTCGGGTTTGCGCGCGCGCTCGCGCTGGAGCCGGCGATTCTGATGCTCGATGAGCCATCGGCGGGACTCAATCGGGACGAGCGCGAGGACCTGGCGCGCTTCATCCTGCGCATCAAGCATGAACTCGGCCTCAGCATGATCTGGATCGAGCACGATCTCGAAATGGTTGCCGACCTCGCCGACCGTATCCACGTGCTCGACTACGGACGTACGCTGGCCGAAGGCGCTCCCGACGAAGTCCTCAAGGACGCGCGCGTCATCGCCGCCTATATCGGCACCGTCGCGGCGCCGAGCGAGGGGTCATCGGCTCTGACCTGACAGGCCTCACAGACGCTCACGCCCGCTGCCGCAGCAATCTGCGGATCACCTTACCCGTCGTGGTCATCGGCATCTGGTCGATGAAGGCGACCTCGCGCGGATATTCGTGGGCGGAGAGACGCGTCTTCACGAAGCCTTGGATGTCGGCGGCGAGCGCGTCGGAGGGGGCGTTTCCCGCCTTCAGCACGATGAAGGCCTTCACGATCTCGGTGCGCAGCGCATCGGGCTTTCCCACCACCGCCGCGAGAGCTACCGCAGGATGGCGGATCAGGCAATCTTCGATCTCGGTCGGGCCAATGCGGTAGCCCGAGGAGGTGATGACATCGTCGTCGCGACCGACGAACTGGAAGTAGCCGTCCGCGTCAATGACGCCCTGATCGCCCGTCGTCATCCAGTCGCCGATGAATTTTTCGCGCGTCGCGTCGGGCTTGCCCCAATACTGCAAGAACATCACCGGGTCGGGTCGCTTGATCGCAATCTGGCCGAGCTCACCGGGCGCGCATTGCGAGCCGTCGGAGCGGATCACCGCGACGTTGTGCCCGGGCACCGGTTTGACCATGGCGCCGGCTCGTGAAACATCGATAGCCGCGCACGAGGCCACAACCAGATTGCATTCGGTCTGGCCATAGAACTCGTTGATGGCGATGCCGAGCGTCGCCTTGCCCCATTCGTAGGTTTCGGCACCGAGCGCCTCGCCGCCCGAACCGACCGAGCGCAGCTTGATGCTCACTTTCGGCCGCGGCGCCGAGCGCAACATTCGCAGCGCCGTCGGCGGGATGAACGCATTGCGAACGTGCATCTTGGCCATTAGCGCGAAGGCCTGCTCGGGATCGAACTTCTCGAATTTTTGCGCCACCACCGACACGCCGTAATGCAGGGCCGGTAGCAGCGCGTCGAGCAGACCGCCGGCCCAAGCCCAGTCTGCCGGCGTCCAGAACCGGTCGCCCGGCTGCGGCAGAAATTCATGCGGCAACTCGATGCCGGGGAAATGGCCGAGCAGGACCCGATGCGCATGCAGCGCGCCTTTCGGCGGCCCGGTGGTGCCGGAGGTGTAGACCATCAGCGCAGGGTCGTCGGCCGTTGTGGAAACCGGCGTGAAGTCGGAGGCGGCGCGCGCCAGCGCCGCGTTGAAGTCTTCAGCCCCGTCCGTCGCCCCGTCGGTCGACCACACGCATTCGAGGCCGGGCGCCACCTCGCGGACGACCGAGAGCTTGGCAAGCCCCTGCGCACAAGTGATCAGCGCCCGCGCGCCGGAATCCTGTAGGCGATAGGAGATCGCCTCGACTCCGAACAGCATGGCCAGCGGCAGCGCAATGGCGCCGAGCTTGTAGATGGCAATATGGCTGATCGCGACGGCCGGCCCCTGCGGCAACAGGATCGCCACCCGATCGCCGCGCCCGATGCCGCGGGCGGCGAGCGCGTTGGCGAGCCGGTTCGAGGCGTCGCGCAGCGCGCCGTAACTCACCTCCTCCACCTTGCCGTCGGCGCGCACGTTGAAAATCGCGGTACGCGCCGCATCGATATCTGCCCAGCGGTCGCAGACGTCGACGCCAATATTGTACAGCGCCGGAATTTGCCAGCGGAATGAGCGGTAGAGCGCGCCGTACTCGCGCGCGGGCGGAAGAACCGGCGGTGCGTACATCGCAGCGCAAGCTAGTGAGGCCATGCCAAGAGGTCTATAGGGGGCTCTCTTATCTCGCCAGAGCCACACCGGATCGCCTATGCGGCAGCAAGACGATTTTGAGGATGGCGTGCTGACGTCACGCTACCGAAGGCACCCAAGAGCGACGGGAAAAGATTCCGCCTAAGCAGGCCTGAGATCACGCAGGCAGTTCGGAGAAGGTCGAGACGCCGTGGGGACAATCAACCTTGCGGCTATCATCGCGCGCTGGCGACTTTGACCTTGGTTTTATGTCTTTGTCGCCTGCCGCCGTCGGCGAGGCGCTTCTTGCGGAATACCGATACTACCTTGCTCGTTTCCCCACGTTGCTGAATATGCGCCGGGTCTCTGCCCGGCATCGGGCGGGCAAGTCCGTATTTCGCGCCATGGGCGTCGATCCACTTCCAGACTTCTTCCGCATTGGTGCCCTCCCCAGCAGTAATGTCGATCGCACGGCCGTGGCCATAGCCGCCCGTTCGGCGGCTGCCGCCATGCAGGGAGTTGCCGCCACGCGCTTTGAAGCCCGCGGCGAGGCGTTGACGATAGTCGTCTCGGAATGCACTGAGCATCGACCAATTGATGCCCTCGGCGTCCATCGCGCGTCCCGCTTTGTAGAGCTGTTCCCGGAAGCCCGCATCCATGCCGCCGATCACGTAATCCTGCAGGGATAGACCCATTCGCTTGGCGGCGGTCGGATCCTTCCAAGTGAAGTCGCCGCTCGAGTCCTTCTTGATGGGCGCGCGCTGATAGACCTCCCACAGGTAATCGTCGATTTCATCGAGAACCACGGTGCCGCGCTTGCGACGCATGTCGGAGTTTTCCGGCTCCGTCGATTCTCTCGATGGGAATGCAACGAAAGCGCCAACCTTGATCAGCACGCGCTTGATCGCTTCGCGTGCCGCAGCGGCAATGGATAGAGGTGGCTCGGGGTTGACGAAGCGAATCGTCTGAACCGCGCGCGGATAAGACGATCCAGCTACCTCCCCGTGGTCGGCAGCATCGCTGTCTTGCGGGCGTGCGGAAGGCGGCGGCGCGCGCCGATAAACGATGGTCTCATTGTTGGTGGATTCGATCCCGGACACAGACGGCTCGGGATCTTGGTAATTCATGATGGCCAACGCCACGATTGCTGCGAGCAAGGCGCCGGTCGCGATCTTGAGGGCGAATACGCCACGCGACCGGATCACGCTAAACGCCGTGGCCGGCTGGCGCAGCGCCTCCCCGATGACCCGTCGGCGCAATGTCAGCGTTATCGGTCGCCGCGGCGTCGGCGCAACCGCTGCGCGACGCGGCGATGGAGGCGGTCGTAAGGGAATGCGGCGCGCCGGCACGACGGCACGCGAATGTCGCATCACCGAGACGAACTGTCCCGCCAAAGTGAGGCTCCCCCCTGCCGATCACTTCAGGCGGAGACGTCTTGCTGGAAACCGGCGCACGCACAGCCCTCCCCAGGGCGACTACGGCGTCACGCCCACGCTATTCCGAGCCAGACGAAAGCGAGTGAATCCCCACCCCGGAAGTAATCCCCGAACCCCACAAGTTGAATTGATAAATAAGGAAAAAAGTTGACCCGGCAGGGACCAATTGGCGGCGGCGACTTGCGCAAAGGTGTGTCTTAAGCCTTCGTAAACCAGGTTTGCCGCGCTTCGACCCGTTTGCAGTCGACCTACGCAAAAAAAGCGCAGCAGCCAGGCTTTGCCTCGCGCGCGCACGCCGGTAAAGGAGTGTGCGCACCACCGGCGCTTTAGGTCAGTCCGGCTCGAGCACGAGATACGATGCGTCGATGATTGAGGAGCCGAGCGCGCGCGTCCCTTCCAAGGGCGACATCGATTACCGGTTGCTGATTCCTTTCCTGACTCACGTCACGCTCGTCCAGACGCTGACCCTCGTCATCCGGATAACGACATCCTACCGGGCCATCGAACTCGGCCTTCCCGTCATCTGGCTCGGCATCATCGCCACCGGCTTTGCCATTATCCCGGTTTTTACGGCCCTGCAGGTGGGGCGCTGGATCGATCGCGGCAACGATGCGCGAGCAGCCTGGCTGGGCTCGGCGCTCGTGTTCACCGCCTGCATCGGTTTTTGGGCTTGGCCGCGGTCCGCGATGCATCTCCTCGGCTTTTCCGTGCTCTTGGGCTTCGGCCACATGTTCTGCATGGCCGGCCATCAAATGCTGGCGGTGCGCGCCGGAGGCAAGCGCAGCCGGGAAACCGCGCTCGGCTACTACATGGTGGCCGCCTCGATTGGCCAGGGACTGGGTCCTTTCGTGGTAGGCTGGCTTGGCGGGGCGGCGGCGCTGCCTCCGACGGGCCTGCTGTTCGCCATCGGGCTTGCCGTTGCCGGCGCGAGCGTCATCGTCGCGGCGTTGATCCGGCCCGCCGCGGTGAAGGCGGAGCATCGCGATCGCGGCGATTTTATTCCGATCCGCCAACTGCTCGCGCTGCGTGGCTTTGCCGCCATCATGATCTCGAGCGTGGTGACCATCACCGCGTTGGATCTGCTGGTGATCTATCTTCCGGCGCTCGGGGCGGAGCGCCAGATCGGTTCCGATCACATCGGTCTCCTGTTGACCGTGCGCTCTGTGGCTTCACTGGTCTCGCGCGCTTTCTATGCCAGGCTCATTTTTGCCATCGGCCGCAGGCCGCTCACCCTGACGAGCATGCTCGGCAGCGCCGCCGGCTTTCTGATCTTGGCCTTGCCACTCTCGCTTCCGGCGATGTACGCGGTTCTCATCGGGTTGGGATTCGTCATGGGCATCGCCTCGACGCTCACGCTTTCCGGCGTCATGTATATCGCGCCGCCGGAAGTCTGCGGCACCGCGTTGACGCTACGGATGACCGGCAACCGAATCGGCCAGATCGTTTTTCCTTCGCTCGCCGGCCTCCTCGCCGCCGCCACCGGCGTCGCCGGCATCCTGCTGGCGATCGGTGTCGGCCTTGCCGCATCGGGCATCGCAGTCGCTGCGAGCCAACCGGCTTCTTGAACCGAGAGGACGCATGCCCGATCCGATCCAGATCCGCATGGGAGGCTACGGCCCTCCAACCACCGGCTTCAGTCGCGCGCTCAAGCGCATCGGCGATCGGCTGCTCGCAGAATTCGGCGAACGCGTCGAGCTCAAGTATGTCTGGAACATCATGGACCTCGGCTACCGCGCCGAGGACATTCTGTGGCTGGTCGAGCACGGTCTTCTGACGCTCGGCTATCAATCCTCGAGTTATCTCACCGATCGAGTGCCGGAACTCGGCATCGTCGACCTGCCGTTCATGTTCGCCGACACACGGTCCGCGCGCGCGGCGATGGACGGCGCGCTGGGCGACTTTCTCGCGCACAAGATCGAGGAGCGCGTGAACTTCCGCGTTCTCGGCTGGTTCGAGAACGGCTTTCGGCACATCTCGAACCGCATGCGCGAGGTGCGCACGCCGGCGGATCTCGCGGGCATGCGAATCCGCGTCCTGCCGAGCAAGGTGCAGGCACGCACCTTCGAATTGTTGGGTGCGGTGCCCATGCCCATGGATCTCACTCAGGCGATCGCGATGATCTCCGCCGGAACGATCGATGCCCAGGAGAATCCGCTCTCGAACACCGTGACCTACGGCGTCCACAAGTTCCACCGCTTCCACACGCTGAGCAATCATTTCTACATCTCACGGCCGATCTTCCTGCATCGCCCGGCCTTCGAGTCCTGGCCCGCCGAGCTTCGGGGTGCCATGCGAAATGCCATAACCGATGCCATCGCGTTTCAGCGCGAGCTGCACGTGCAGGAGGAAGAAGAGGCGCGGCAAGCGATCGAGGCACAGGGCTGCGAGATCGTCGCGCTCACCGCGGCCGAGCACGACGCCTTCGCGGCGGGGGTCGCGCCCCTCGTCAACGAGGCGCGCGGCATGTTCGGAGCCGCGTTGTTCGACTTGACGGCCGAAAGCGCGCGGGGCCGAGTCGAGGAGGCGCCCTAGCTCCGCCGTTCTTCCGGCTCCGCCAGGATCAACGCCCAGAACACCTTGTACTTCGATTTCGGCGCATAGGCCGCGGCGATGCCCATGCGGGTTGCGCCCTTGAGCAGCATGTTGGCGCGGTGCGGCGGCGAGTCGCGCCAGCCGGAGAAGGCCTGTGCGAGCGTGTGGTAGCCGGCGCCAACGTTCTCCGCCGCGGTGTGCGCGCGGTAGCCGCCTCCCTTGAGCCGGTCACGGAAGCTGCGCGCGACGTCGTGGCTCAGCGTGTCGCGGCTCGCCATGGCCTGCGCCTGCACCTCGGCGAGCTTCATCAGCTCGGGATCGATCGCAACGGGCGTGAGCCCGTTGTTGGTGCGGTAGCCGGAGATCATGGAAGCCGCCATGGTCGCGTCGACCTCGGCGTCCTTGGTCGCGAGGCTGCGATAGAAGCTCGGCTCGGCCGTCGGCAGATCACGGTTGCCGATGCAGGCACAAAGCAGCGTCAGCGCCGCAACTGCGGAAAGGCGCGCGCCAAAGCGCACGCTTGCAGGCCCTAAGCTCATGGTCGATCCCCCACCCCTTCCGCAGCCGATCCTGCGCCCCCACGATGGCAGAACGATGGAAATGATATGGCGCCGGTCAATGCCCGCCGCGATAGATCGGCTCCGGCTGCGAGAAGAAGCTTTCCAGGATGTGATAGCAGATGGCGTAATTCTTCTGGTGGAAAGAGGCATGTGCGATGCCCGGCATCACCGCGAACTGCTTGTCGGGATTGGGCAGCAATTCGAAGAACTTCAGGAGGTCGGCGAAGCTCGCGATGCCGTCGTATTCGCCGCGCATGATCAGCGTCGGCACCGTGATCTTTGTCGGATCGCAGACCGGCAGGTTGGCGCACATGTCGACATAGGTCCCGGTCGGCACCGAGTCGTCGAGCGCGAGGATGGCGTCGGCAAACGCCTCGATGACCGCGTCGTCGGCGGTGCCGGGATGATCACGCTCGAAAATGGAGCGCACGAATTTACGATCGATCGGGCGCCGATTCTTGGCGCGAAATTCGGGGAGCCGCTTTCTGCGCTCGACAAGCGTCGGCGAACCTTCACCGGTCCACACCATCGCATCGAGCGCGAGTCGGGCGACCATGTCCGGGTAACGCTGCGTGAACAAGGCCGCGCGCAAGGCGCCCGACGAAATTCCGTAAACCAGCAATGGGCGCTGGCCGCGCAGCTTGCGGATGTAAGTCGCGGCCGCGAAGCAGTCGTCGGCGCCGTAGGCGATCGGCGCGTTGTTGTCGCGTGTCTTGGTCGAGCGGCCATAGCCCTCCATGTCGACACACCAGGTGTCGTAGCCGCGCGCCGCGAAGAAATCCATCACCGAGGAATCGGCCCGCCCCGGCACTTGCAGGTCGAAGGTCGGCTGCGACGCCATGGACGAGCCGTGCACGAACAAAATTCGCCCGGCGGGTCCGGACGGATCTCCGCCGTGCTTATTCCATAGAAACAGGCGGACATCGCTGCCTTTACTCGTCCAGTGCTCCTCGCCGCGAAGCGTAGCGGCGGGTGAAACGGGCTTCTGCACTGCGGAACTCCTCGTTCTGACCTACCGCCGTATTCTCGCCAACCGATGCCCAGGTCTGAGCAACAGTCCTCATTCAGGCTTTATGTTGTTGGCTTTGATGAGTTTGGCCCATTTGTCGATTTCGGACTGGATATAAACTCCGAATTCCTCGGGCTTCATGATCATCGGAGTTGCGCCCTGCTTCTCCCACGCCTCCTTCACATCGGGGCGCGCGAGGATCTTGTTGATCTCGGTGCTGAGCAAGGTGACGATCGGCTGCGGCGTTCCCGTGGGCACCATGAGGCCGATCCAAATCGTCGCCTCGTAGCCGGGTACCCCCGCCTCCGAGAGCGTCGGCACGTCGGGCAGGATGGCGGAGCGCACCTTGCCCGTCGTCCCGAGCGCTTTGACCCGCCCGGCCTGAATGATTGGAGCCATGCTGGGCAGCGAGTCGAACATCATCTCGATCTGCCCGCTGACGATGTCGTTACGCGCGCCCGAACTGCCCTTGTAGGGCACGTGCAGGATATCGGTGCCGGTGAGGTTCTTAAACAGCTCGCCCGCCATGTGATAGTTCGAGCCGACGCCCGAGGAGGCATAATTGAGCGCGCCGGGTTTCGACTTGGCGAGCGCGATGAACTCCTTGACCGTGTTCACCGGCACCGACGGGGGCACGACCATGACCAGTTCGGAATTGAGCAGGGACGCGACCGGTACGAAATCGCGCATCAGCTTGAATGGCTTGTTTGGCACGAGCGTTTCGGTCGTCGTCTGCGTCGCGGAGATCATCAACAGCGTGTAGCCGTCCGGTGGAGATTTTGCCGCGGCGTCGGTGCCGATGATGGTTCCGGCGCCGGGCCGGTTCTCCATCACGAACGGCTCCTTGAGCGACTTGCGCAGCTCCTCGGCCAGCAAGCGCGTGAAGATGTCGGTCGGGCCGCCGGCGCCGAACGGAATGATCATCTTGACCGGTCGAGACGGATAATCTTGCGCCGTGCACAGTGCCGCAGGGACGAGCCATAGTACCGCCAAGGTGATGAGCGGTAAAACGCGATGCAATATCGTCATGGCGATCGTCAGGTCGTGAAATGCGCAAATGCGCGGGTGGGCTGCGACTTTATGCGATCTACGCAGGAGGGGTCCAGGGCGTGGGGTGGGCAAAATCGTCGCCGCATTGCTTGCGCTTGTTGCGCTGACGATTTGCCTGGGCGGTAAACGTAAGATTGCACGCGTGGGCATTGCGCCCTCGGGCGGCGCGTCGAGGACCGAGATGTGGGCGTGGCCGCCCTAGTGCTTCGCCTTATGCTTCCCCATGGTCTCCGCGAAAGCGCCGGCGAATGGATGGAAGCTGAAGCGGACTACGTGCCGACCCGGGGGGCAAGCCACGGCACGAAAGATCACATTGGCTTTGAGGATTTCAGCATCGGCTCCATCGACACTCGCGCGCCACCAAGGCTGCCAGACGTCGTTGAGAAGGAGGATGCCGCCAGCTGGTGCCTCGACCGCGACCACCACTTCGGTATTAGCGTAACGCAGCAAGCGCGCGCTGCCGGGAGTACCAGCCGCCGCACTGAGCGAGACGCCACTCGGCGGCTTGGTAAGCAGCACGGTGTTGCGCGGATCGACCGCAGGCCAGCCGCTGCGCAAGAGCTCGTCGAAGTCGGCGAGCCGCCAATCCGTCAAAAGCATCACCCGCGGCAACGCGCGCGGATTCTCGTACACGTAAGCATCCTTGGTACGTGCGATGAAACTGAGATCGCCGGGCTTGAGCGAGGAGTCGATCTCTTCCACCGGCACGCCAGTGGCGATGAAGCGAACGCCGAGCAGATCGGCGAAGGCCGAGCGGTAGGACGGATACAGCGGCGAAAACACGCGCTGGCTGGGGATCGCAACTGTATCGCCGACGTGGGTCGCTTCCCGAAACGAATGCAGCCGCAGCGGATTGTGGCCGAACACGTGATCGAAACCTTGGGCGAGCGAGAGGTTCGGCCAGTGATAGCCAATGCCAATGAGCTCCACGCGGTCACGGCGGTCGGGCGCCGCGGCGTCGGCGAGCCGCGCCTTGAGGAATCGCACCGTCTCGTCGTTCGTGTTAGGGCGCAGCACCTCGAATCGCTCCGGCGGCAGCGCGGTCGAGACATGCGGCGCGTTGTTCCAGGCAAGGTCGAGCGCCATGAACGCGGCGATGAGCGCCGCGGCAGCGACAGGCCAGCGCGCTTCCAGCCGGCGCGCCAGCAGAAGAATCGCAATCGCCGCCGCGGTGAAGATGATCGCGGTTATAACAGGCACGACGGCCGGACCGACGCCGACCACGGAGTGGGCCAGCGCCAGCGCGCCGACGGTCAGCACGATCGGACAGACGATCTCGAATGCACGCTGCAGGCGCGTTGCCGGCGGTACCGTGCCCGCGAGCCAGCGATGGACGAGATAGCCGGCAATCACCGCAACCAGCGCGACGAGCACGAAGGTGGCATCGGCCGGACGGCGGTAGAGCGCCACTGCAGGCAGCAGGTCGTAGATCAGGTGGAAGACGGGCGTATAGGCGCCCAGCGCGTAGAGCAGCACCAGTGCTGCAGCGATAGTGAAGAATCGGATCTCGCGCGCCCAGGCGACGCCGCGAATGAGGCCGAACGACACCACGGCGAGGAAGGTCAGCGCACCGGCGTAAAGCAGTCCCATGTTCTGCGAGAGGTAGAGGCCCGGCCATCCCCAGGCGGCATCCCAGATCAGGCTTTGCGGCGCCCAGTACTCGATGTCCGGGCTCATCGCGCCGAAGAGATCGGCAAAAGCGAATTGCAAGAGATGCACGGGGTGGATCGAGCCGGCCGCTGCCGACGCGAAGCTGATCTCGGGACGATTCGAGCGAGCCGCCAGCAGCGCGGTCATCGCGATCGGCACGGCGGCGATGATCGAGGCGCTCGCCGCGGCCGCGAAGATGGGCTTGATGCTCGCACGCACGCGCGCGAGCGGCCGTTCGCCCGCGAGCCAATGCGCCAGCACGAATCCCGCGAGCACATAGAGCGACACCAGCGCGACCTGGTCGCGTCCGAGCGCCATCAGTCCGCTCACCGCGCCCGCCGCCAGACCCGCCCGCCATGACGAGCGCTCGAGCGCGCGAGAGAGAAGCCAGAGGGCAAGCGGCAGATATGCGAGGCTGATGATCTGGCTGGTATGCTGAATGCGCGCGCTGGCGGAGCCGCCGACCGCGAAGGCCATCGCCGCGACGAGTGCCCCGCCCGCATGCCAGCCGCGGTCGTGGAAGAACAGAATGATCCCGATGGCACCGAGGAACAAATAGGCGAAGGTCACGGCATCGAAGGCGTGCAGACTGACCGCCGGATGCGAGGCGGCCAGCAGCACATGCAGCGGCGAGAACAAAAGCGACTGCGGATCGGAAATCTGCGACCAGCCGGCGAAGACGTTCGGCGACCACCACGGCCATTCACCGCGCGCAAGCGAGCTCGCAAGAAATTGCACCTGCGGGAAAAACTGCGACTTCGCGTCCCACGGGATCGTCACCTCGCCGGAAAGCCACGGCCAGACCGGCAGCAGGAACGCGAGCGTAAAGATCGCAATCGTGAGCCCGAGCGGAACGACCTCCGATCGGCCGACGCGGGCAAGCCGCGAGGTCGCCCGAGCGGACATGCGCGCGTCAGGCCAGCGCGATCTGTGATCCAGCGAGGCGGCCGGGACCTTGGTCGGGTTCATTCGTTCTTCCGATCCTATGGCTCTGCGCAGCATACCCTGTCACGCGCGCGGCGGCGGTCCTTGCGACGTCGCACCGCCAAGCAAGCGCATACGCGGTGGATCGTGGCGGCGCCGCGTCCTATCATGGTCCGCGGTTACAAAGGAGCGTCCACCCGATGACGACCACCCCGATGCTGCCGCGGGAACGTTGCGATTTTTCGGCGATCGTCGACCGGCCGCCGCTCAAACTACCCGGCGATGCGCGGCTCGTGTTCTGGACCATCGTCAACTATGAAGTGTGGGACATCGGGCGCCCGATGCCGCGTCAGGTTCTCCCCGCGCCGACCGGCGTGCCGTTGCTGCCCGACGTGCCGCACTGGAGCTGGCATGAATACGGCATGCGGGTCGGCGCCTGGCGGTTCTTCGAGCTTTACGAGCGGCTCGGCATCAGGCCGACCCTCGCCATCAACGCGCGCACCTGCGAGGACTACGCCCGCGTTGCCGAAGAAGCCAAGCGCCTGCGCTGGGAATTCATGGGCCACGCCTACGATCAGATGCCCATCCACAAGGTCGAGGACCAGGCGGCGATGATCAATCGCTCCATGGACATCCTCGAACGCTTTACCGGCACGCGCCCGCTCGGCTGGCTCGGGCCGGGCCTCACACAGACGCTGGAAACTCCGGAGCTTCTGGTCAGCGCCGGCGTCAAATACATCGGCGACTGGGTCTACGATGATGAGCCGACGGTCATTCGCACCGCCAAAGGTCCCCTCGTCACGCTTCCCTACACGGTGGAGATCAACGACATCGGAATAATGATCGTACAGCACCATGAAAGCGAATATCTCGCCCGGCGCGCGATCGATCAGTTCGAGCGCCTCTACGCCGAGGGAAAGAACCGCGCCAAGATCATGGCCCTGGCGATCCACCCCTATATCAGCGGCCAACCGCACCGCATCAAGTACCTGGAAGCGATCTACGATCACGCACGCCGCTTTCCGGGCGTGCTGCACTGGAACGGCGCGGAGATTCTCGACTGGTATCTCGCCGCCACCAAGGGAGCAAAGAGCGGCGTCGCGGCCTAGCGTCCATTCGGCCCATAATTGAGCGGCAACGAACCGACTGGCTTATAAATACCTGTTTCAAATCAGCCAGTTGAAAGTGCCAACCCGTCCGCCAGGGGGAGCTGCTCAGTGCTGCCCCAAGCCGAACATGTCTTTTAATTAAGTGGTCGCCCTAGGCGAGGCTGATAGTATGGTCCGTTGGCTAGCAGGCGGGTTGGGGAAGGCGTGCGTGGCGTTGACGCTAATGCCCCGTTTTCACGGGCGGCCGTAGCGTTGAAAGTCGGTCCCATGTTCGACGGGTGGCGCACGCGTGCTCCGGCGATCAAGGCCAGGAGCCTTCGCCCCGTCTTTGTCGCCTTTATGGGATTATGTCTCGTGCAAATGCTGTCCGGGTGCATCTTCAGCTCCGAGCGGCCGGAGCTCGCGGCCGAGATCCCGCCCAAATATGGGGCCGGGCAAGGCGAATCCGCGCCGCCAGCACTGGATTGGTGGCGGGGATTTCGTTCGCGCGAGCTCACCAATCTGATCGAGGAAGCGCAGATCGCCAATTTTGACATCGGCGCAGCGATCGGCCGCATCCTGCAGGCCGACGCGCAGGCCAAAATCATCGGCGCGCCGCTGTTGCCGGCGGTCGACTTCGTCGGTTTTGCAGAGCGATTCAAGAACCCCGGCGGGCCGGAGCGGAACCTTTTCCATGCCGCGCTGAACGCCAGCTATGAAATCGATTTCTGGGGCAAAAATCGCGCTGCCTCGCGCGCCGCGCAAGAAACGGCCGTGGCCAGCCGGTTTAACAAGGAGGTGGTTGTCCTCTCCACCATCGCGGCGGTCGGCAACACGTATTTCCAGGTGCTCTCGGCACAGGACCGCCTGCGGATCGCGCGGGAGAACTTCAACGCGGCCAACCGAATTCTCAATCTGATCAAGCAGCGGTTCGAGGCCGGCACCGCCTCGCAGCTCGATGTCGCACAGCAAGAAAGCCTGGTCGCCCAGGTACGCGCCAACATTCCGCTTTTCGACCAGGCCGTGCGCCAGAACATTGCCGTCCTTGCCGTGCTGATCGGCAAGCCGCCGGTCGAAGTCATCATTAAAGGCGGCAACATTTTTCAGCTGACAATCCCACGCGTGACACCAGGATTGCCTTCCGAACTCTTGTTCCAGCGTCCCGACATTCGCTCCGCCGAGGCCAATCTCGCATCGGCCGACGCCAGCGTGGAGCAGGCGCGGGCCGCGTTCTTCCCGACCATTTCACTGACCGGCCAAGGCGGCTACGAAAGCAACGTGCTCAAGCTATTGTTCACGCCGCAAAGCGCTTTCTACAACATCGCTCTTAACGTCACGCAGCCGCTGCTCGACGGTTTCCGGCTTGAAGGGCAACTCGAGCTGGCGCAAGGCAGGCAATTCGAGTTGGTGAAGGTTTATTGTCAGACCATCCTCTCCGCGTTCGGCGACGTAGAGATTGCGCTCATCGCGATTGCCGACTCGCTCGAACGCGAGCGGCTGCAGCTGCTCGTCCTCAACAGTTCGCGCGAAGCTTTCCGGCTTGCGGAGGCGAGACTGCGTGAAGGCACAGTCGATCTCGTCACCGTGCTGCAGACGCAGCAGACGCTATTTACCGCAGAAGACAATTACTCGCTGGCGCGTCTTGCGCGTTTGCAGGCGGTGTTGAGTCTTTTCCAGGCGCTCGGCGGCGGTTGGATGCCGCCGGGGGTCGCAGCCGGTAATGTGGCACAATGACGCTCAAACGCCGCATCACCGTGCTCATGATCGCCGCCGTGGTCATCGCGGCCGTCGTCGGCGTCTATTACATGCCGCACTGGCAGCAGACGCTGGCGGCGGTGTCGAAGGGTGGCCGCCGCGGCGGTCCGATGACCAATGATCCCATTCCCGTCCTCGTCGCCGCCGCGCGCGTCTCCGATGAGCCGGTTTATCTCGACGGGGTGGGCACCGCCAAAGCGCTCAACACCGTGACGGTTCGCTCCCAGGTCGACGGCAGAATCATCGATATATACTTCACGGAAGGTCAGGACGTGCCGAAGGGATACGTCCTCGCCAAGATCGATCCCACCACTTACCAGGCCGCCTACGACCAGACCGTCGCCAAGAAAGCGCAGGACGAAGCGCAGCTCGCCAACGCGAGGCTCGACCTCGATCGCTACACGCGTCTTGCGGCGACCAACGCGGTCAACAAGCAGCAACTCGATACCCAGAGGGCGCTGGTCGCCCAACTCGAGGCGCA
>DASQXF010000015.1:0-21286 GCA_035639895.1 Xanthobacteraceae bacterium | reverse complement strand
GCGCATGAACACATCGAGCTGATAAAGCGCAACGTTCAGCAACAAGAATATCGCGATCAGCCGCAGTCGATTACCGCGCATGAGGCTCCGAAGGCGAGCGCCATCAAACATTCCTGTGCGCAACACCTGCGCCGCAATCGGGAAGGTCCATGCCGCCACCACGCTTAGCGCCAGAGTGTGGAGGGCCATGGCAAAATAAGCCCACACATCGAAGACGTCACTGCGCCCCTCGAATAAAGGATAGGCGGCAACGAAAAGCTTGGCCCGCGCGAACCCCAGCAAACCATCCAAAAGGGCGGTAACCGCAAGGACGGCCGCTCCAAGCAGGATTGCGGGGCTGAGCTCAAACCGGATCCATCCATGGCGAACGTTGAGCACAGTCACCGTTCCGCGATGGGGGATTTCGATCGCAAATGTCGGCCAGCACGAAGGCCCACGCCATTGCCACCAGCGGTGCCGTTACGATGGGCGTGAGCCAGCTTGGTGGATTGAACTGATTGAATATCAGCCACTGCGGCATGCGCGGCGGAAAGCCGTAGACGAGCCACTCCAACCCCATGCTGCATGCGGATTCAAGAACGCATGGAAACCAAGCCAAAACGAATAGTCGTCCTGCGTTCCAGATACAGTAGGTCAACGCCGCTACGACCGTGCTGAACACCCGTAGCCGTTTCGACAATGCGCGCTGCCGGATCTCCAAGGCGTCTTCCCCACACGCTCACGCCGCGCGGCGCACCTCGTCGACGAGCACGCGATAGGACAGCGCCTCGGCGAGATGCACGCGGCCCACTTTGTCGGCGCCGTCGAGATCGGCGAGCGTGCGCGCCACGCGCAGCACGCGATGATAACCGCGCGCCGAGAGGCGCATGGCGTCAGCAGCATCGCGCAAGAGCGTAAGTCCGGCCGCATCCGGGCGCGCCACGTCTTCGAGCAGCGGGCCGTGTGCGTCTGCGTTGGTGCGCAGCTGCGGCAGACCGACCGCCGCGTAGCGCTCGGACTGCATGGTGCGGGCACGCGCGACACGCGCCGCCACCTCGCGGCTTCCTTCCGCCGGCGGCGGCAGGATGAGATCGGCGGCGCTCACCGCCGGTACCTCGATATGCAAGTCGATGCGGTCGATGAGCGGGCCTGACAACCGCGCCTGATACTCGGCCGCGCACCGCGCGTTGGCGCCGCGCTTGCAGGCAAATCCCGGCTCGCTGGCGCGGCCGCAGCGGCAGGGATTCATGGCGGCAATCAACATGAAGCGCGCGGGATAGGTCACCCGATGGTTTGCCCGCGCGATCGCGACTTCGCCGATTTCGAGCGGCTGGCGCAGCGAATCGAGCACCTGCGGTTGGAACTCGGGCAGCTCGTCGAGGAAGAGCACGCCGTGATGCGCGAGCGAGACTTCGCCCGGCCGTGCGCGCAATCCGCCACCAACCAGCGCTGGCATGCTGGCGGAATGATGCGGCGCGCGGAACGGCCGGCGGTTGGTGAGCGCGCCGTCCTCGATCTCGCCGGCGACCGAGGCGACCATCGAGACTTCCAAGAGTTCCGCCGGCGTCAGCGGCGGCAGGATGGTCGGCAGCCGTGCCGCCAACATCGACTTGCCGGCGCCCGGCGGTCCCACCATGAGCAGGTTGTGACCGCCGGCGGCGGCCACTTCGAGGGCGCGCTTGGCGCTCTCCTGGCCCTTGATGTCTTTGAGGTCGAGGAGCGCATCGGAGGCTTCGCGGATCTTCGGCTGCGGACGGGCGAGCACTTGCGTGCCCCGAAAATGATTGGCGAGCTGGATCAGCGATGCCGCCGCGATGATCTCCATTTCCGGGCTTGCCCAGGCCGCCTCGGCGCCGCAGGCGGCGGGGCAGATCAAGCCTTCGCCACGCGCATTGGCGCCGATCGCGGCGGGCAGAACGCCCGCGACCGCGGCGATCGACCCGTCGAGCCCGAGTTCACCGAGCACCGTGAAGCCGGAGAGTGCGTCTGCGGGGATGGCGCCGATTGCCGCCATCAGGCCGAGCGCAATCGGCAGATCGTAGTGACTGCCTTCCTTCGGCAGGTCGGCGGGCGCGAGATTGACCGTGATGCGCCGGGCCGGCAGCGCCAAACCGGAGGCCACCAGCGCCGCGCGCACACGCTCGCGGGCTTCGGACACGGCTTTGTCAGGCAGGCCCACCACGTTGAACGCCGGCAGCCCGGGCGCGACCTGCACCTGAACATCGACGGCGCGGGCCTCGATGCCCTCAAACGCCACCGTCGCGACCCGCTGCACCATGGCCAGCCCCTGCTCTGGGATCAGGCTAGCGCAAAACGGCGCTGAGAACAATACGAGAACGAAAGGCGACGAAGTGCTGTGCTAAAAGTTCCGTAGTAGGGCTCAAGGGGCATGAAGTGAGAGGGTTTGGATGCAGATCGTGTCGACCACCTTGCGTGCGGCCCTTGGCGTGCTCGCCATGGCTTGGCCTGTGGTGTGGCCCGCGATGAGGGCCTCCGCGCAGGCGACGCCGTCGGCGCAGCAGATTTGGACGGTGCCGGAGATTGGCTCCTTGCCGAACAATATTTACGGCCGCCTGGTGCGGCGCGGACGCGATCTCATCACCGCGACCTACGCCCATATCGGTCCGGAAGTCGCGGATCGGTCCAAGCGTTTCGCCGGCAACAATCTTGCCTGCGGCAATTGTCACCTTCAGGCCGGAACGAAAAAATTCGGCATCCCGCTGTTTGGGTTATTCGCGGAGTTTCCGCGCTACAGCGCCCGCTCGGGAGCGCAAATCACCATCGAGGATCGGCTGAATTCCTGCATGACCCGCAGCATGAACGGCCGGGCAATGCCCGTCGGCGCGCCGGAAATGCAGGCCATGGTGGCTTACGTCAAATTTCTGTCCACTGGCATGCCGCCGGGGCAGCTGCTGCCGGGCATGGGCACAGGCAAAATGCCGGAGCTTGATCGCGCGGCCGATCCGGTCCGCGGCGAGAAAGACTATGACAATGCTTGCGCCACCTGCCACGGTCCGAATGGGGCCGGCATTCGCCGCAGCCTGCCGACGACCGATCTCGGCTACATGGTGCCGCCGCTCTGGGGCAGCGACAGCTTCAATGACGGCGCGGGGATGGCGCGCCTGATCACGGCAGCCAATTTTGTCCATTTCAACATGCCGCACGGCGTCGACTACCTGGACCCGCGGCTTACGCCGGAACAGGCCTGGGACATCGCGGCTTACGTCATCTCGCAGCCACGGCCGCGCAAACCCGGCCTGGACAAGGATTTCCCCGATCTTTTGGAAAAGCCGATCGACGCGCCGTACGGTCCTTACGCCGACGGCTTTAGCGAGCAGCAGCACAGATATGGGCCATTCGCGCCGATCCGGGCCGCCATCGGTAAGCTCAAGGCGGAGCGGAAGGGCCCGCCTGCGCGCTAAGGCAAACCAAAGCCTCGGTTTGCATGCGCGGGGGCGGCTCCAAGGATGAACGTGCGAGCCGGCTCGCTTATTTTCCCCGTCGCTTCGCCTCGATCTTGTCCCAGATGAGTGCCGCCACGTCCGGGCCGCCGAGATCCTTCACCGCGCGGATGCCTGTCGGCGAGGTGACGTTGATCTCGGTGAGATAGCCGTCGATCACATCGATGCCGACGAAGAGCAGCCCCCGCTCGCGCAAAGCCGGACCGATGCGCTCGCAGATGTGGCGATCGCGTGCAGACAGCTCGGTTTCTTTCGGAATGCCGCCGCGCACCATGTTGGAGCGCAGATCATCGGGTGCTGGCACCCGGTTGACCGCGCCGGCGAACTCGCCGTCGACCAGGATGATGCGCTTGTCGCCGTCTTTCACCGCGGGCAGGAATTTCTGCACCACCCACTGCTCGCGGAAAGTCACGGTAAAAAGATCGTAGAGCGAGGCGAAATTGAGATCCTCTTTCGCCAGCAGAAACACCGCTTCGCCGCCCTTGCCGTAGAGCGGCTTCATCACGATGTCGCCATGCTCGGCGCGGAACGCCTTGATCTCGGCGAGGTCGCGAGTGATCAGCGTGGGCGGCATCAGGTCGGGAAATTCCATCACGAACATCTTCTCCGGCGCATTGCGCACCGCCGTCGGGTCGTTGACGACCAGCGTGCCGGGATGGATGCGCTCGAGCAGGTGGGTGGTGGTGATGTAGGCGAGATCGAAGGGCGGATCCTGCCGCAGCAAGACCACGTCGAACTCGGTCAATTCCGTGCGTCGTGGCTCACCTAGCGTGAAATGGTCGCCAAGCTGATCGCGAACTTTGAGCGGCTGCACCGCCGCGACCACCGTCTCGCCCCGCAGCGCCAGCCGGTCCGGGGTATAATAGGCGATGGCGTGGCCGCGTTCTTGTGCTTCCAACAGCAGCGCGAAGGTGGAATCGCCGCGGATGTTGATCCGCTCGATCGGGTCCATCTGTACGGCAACATTCAACGTCATCGCCGCCCCGAAGCTATTTTTTGCGAACGCAAGCTATCACCCGATCGCATCAGCGGCTGGCGTCGAAAGCCGAGAGGATATGGCGCGGAATACGCCCCGGCGCCACCAACATCGCATCGAAACGGATATCGCGGATACGAGGGTCGGGGAATCGCGCCAGCCAAGCCTCAGCGGCTGCGACGATGCGCAAGCGCTGGCGATCAGTGACCGACCAAGCGGCGTCGTCCAGCTTTTCGCGTGCCTTGACCTCGACGAATAGCAACAGGCTTCGGCGGCGCGCGACGATGTCGATTTCGCCGACCGGGCTCTTCCACCGCCGCGCCAGGATGCGGAAGCCTTTGGCGATGAGGAACGCCGCCGCCCGGCTTTCGGCGGAAATACCGGTGCGAAATGCGATCTGACGCTCGGGGCGGGGAGCCTGGATCGGACTTGCGCGCGGCCGCTCATCGACCATGGTCGCGCTCCTTCGTGAGGGCGAGAGCACGCTGATAGACCTCGCGGCGAGATTCCCCAGTGACAGCTGCGACTTCGGCGACCGCCTCCTTGACGGAAAGGCGCTCGAGCGCCCTGCGCAGCAGTGCATCGAGATCGACGGCGGTCAATTCGCCTTGCGCGCCGGGCGGTGCCACGACGATCACCATCTCGCCGCGGGGCTCGCCGCTTTGCGCTGCCTCGCGCGCGAGCGTGGCGAGATCGCCGCGCCGGACCTCTTCGTAGAGCTTGGTGAGCTCACGGCAGACCGCCGCCTCACGCGGACCGAGCCCGCCGGCAAGGTCGGCGAGCGCGTCCGCGATGCGCGGCCCCGTCTCGAACACGACAAGCGTTGCTGGAATGCGTTTGAGCTCCGCGATGCGCGCGCGCCGTGCTGTTTCCTTTGCCGGCAGGAAACCCTCGAAGAAAAAACGGTCGGTCGGCAGCGCGCTCAGCGTGAGCGCTGCGAGCACCGCAGACGCTCCCGGCAACGCGGTCACGCTTGCGCCCGTGGCGCTCGCTTCGCGCACGAGCTTGTAGCCGGGGTCGGATACGAGCGGTGTGCCGGCGTCCGAGACCAACGCGATGGCGGCGCCGGCGGCGAGCCGGGCGATGAGCTTTGGCCGCGCCTGCGCGGCATTGTGCTCGTGGTAAGCGGTGAGCGGGGTCGCGATGTCATAGTGGTCGAGAAGCTTGCGGGTGACCCGCGTGTCCTCGCAGGCGATCAGGTCGGCGGCCGCAAGTACCTCGAGCGCCCGCACAGTGATGTCACGCAGGTTGCCGATCGGGGTGGCGACCAGATAGAGCCCGGCCGGCAACGGCGGTGCGGCGGTCGAACGGCCATTGAGAACATAGTGCCGGGCGGCGCGGCACGCGGCTGCGCTCTCGGTTGCGATCGTCTTGTTCATGCTCCTTACTGTAGCGGCGCGACCCGGCCGCGTCATGGGCGGCTTAAAAAATCGTTATCCTTTTCATTTGGTTAACCATTCACCGAGAAAATGCCCGATTGCCGGCGTGGGCTGGCGTCACAGTCTCGGTCGGCGACGAGGAGACCGCTGCCCATGTTCGGAGGACTGCAGGCCTGGGGCTCGCAGCCTGCGCGGCCTTCTCCGTGGTTTGCCGCGCTCGCGTCCATCTTCTTGCTGGCCGGCTGCTCGGGCAATCTTCCCGAGCTGAGGTCGACGCCGGCCGCATCGTCACAGCCTGCGACCCCGATCGGCGAAGGCAAGGTCAAGGCCGGCCTGATCCTACCATTGTCGGCAAGCGGCAACGCGGCGGTCGCCGGCCAATCCATGCGCGACGCCGCCGAGATGGCGCTCGCGGAGTTCAACAATCCCGATCTCCAGCTGCTGGTGAAAGATGACGGGGGCAGCGCCCCCGGCGCACAGCAGGCGGCCCAGCAGGCATTGGACGAGGGGGCGGAGATCATCCTGGGGCCACTGTTTGCGCTGACCGTCGGCCCGGTGGCACGAGCCGCGCGCGCTCGCGGCGTGCCGGTGATCGCGTTCTCTACCGACACCAATGTGGCGGCGCGGGGCGTCTATCTGCTGAGCTTTCTGCCGGAGTCCGATGTCGATCGCATTATCAGCTATGCCGCGAGTCAGGGCCGGCGCTCGTTCGCGGCGCTCGTTCCGGACAACGCCTATGGCAGCGTGGCGGAAGCAGCTTTCAAACAAGCGGTGGGGCGCGGCGGCGGCCGTGTCATCGCGCTCGAGCGTTATCCGCTCGATCGCGCCCAGATGCAGGGTCCTGTGCGCAACGTCGCGCAGGCCGCAAGCCGTGCCGACGCCATCTTCATCCCGGACGGCGCCGACGCCGTGCCCACGGTGGTGCAGACGCTGACCGCGAACGGCATCGACACCAAACGCGTGCAGCTGCTCGGCACCGGCCTATGGGAGGACGCGCAAATCTTTTCCAATCCCCTGCTCGACGGCGCCTGGTATGCGGGACCGGATGCAACCGGCTTTCGCAACTTCTCCGGCCGCTACCGCACCCGCTATGGCAAGGATCCCGTGCGCACCGCGTCGCTTGCGTACGATGCCGTTGCGTTGGTCGCAGCGCTGGTCAAAACCCAGGGCAAGCAACGCTTCTCGGACGATGTGCTGACCAACTCCTCGGGCTTCACCGGCATCGATGGTTTGTTCCGCTTCCGCCCCGACGGCACCAATCAGCGCGGGCTCGCGGTCATGCGTGTGTCGCCGACCGGCGGGCAGATCATCAGCCCGCCGCCCAAGGGTTTCGGCGGGTCCGCGACCTAACCCCGTCTCAGGCAGCGAGATCGGCGACTACCGCGTCGAGCACGGGAAAACCGGCGAGGGTGACGCGCAGCTGGCCACTCGTCGTTGTCTCGATCACGCCTTGCTCGCGCAGCAGCGCGAGACGGCGCGCGTCGAGCGGGCGGCCCGCGAGGCGCGCGTAGCGTGCGAGATCGATTCCCTCGGCTAGCCGCAATCCCATCAGCAAAAACTCGTCCGCGATTTGCTCGCGTGTGAGTGCCTCGTCGCTAACCAAGCCATGACCGAACGATTCCACCCGCATGAGCCAGTTCTGCGGTTCCTTCTCGGTTGCCGTGGCGTGGCGTTCGCCGGCGATGTCGAGTCGTCCATGGGCGCCCGGCCCGATGCCGGCATATTCGTACCCGCGCCAGTAGATGAGATTGTGCCGACACTCGGCGCCCGGCCGCGCGTGGTTTGAGATCTCGTATGCGGGAAGACCCGCGCTCGCGCAAACGCTCTGGGTCGCGTCATAGAGTGCGCGGGAGATCGTGTCGTCGGGGAGGACGAGCTTGCCGGCCGCGTGCAACGCTGCAAACGGCGTGTCCTGCTCGATCGTGAGTTGGTAGAGCGAGAGATGCTCACCAGCCTCTGCAAGCGCGCGTCTGAGCTCGGCCGCCCAGGCTTGCGGCGTCTGGCCGGGGCGTGCGTAAATCAGATCGAAGGAATAGCGCTCGAAGATGGAGCGCGCGATCGCGACCGCCTCAAGCGCCTCCTGTGCCGAATGCAGGCGCCCGAGCTCTTTGAGCGCTCGGTCATCCAGTGCCTGCACCCCGAGCGAGACGCGATTGACGCCGGCCGAGCGAAAACCCTGAAAGCGCCTTGCTTCGACGCCGGTTGGATTGGCTTCGAGCGTTACTTCGACATCCGACGCTATGGACCAGTGCCGCGCGACCGCATCGATGACCGCGCCGACAGTCCCAGGCTGCATCAGCGATGGCGTGCCGCCGCCGAAGAAAATGGTGGAGACGGCGCGTCGGGGAATGCGGGCAGCGGTCGCGGCGATCTCGGCGGCAAAGGCGCGCACGAAACGGGCCTCGTCGATGGCGGCATGGCGGACATGGCTGTTGAAGTCGCAATACGGGCATTTCGACAGGCAGAAGGGCCAATGAATGTAGACCCCGAACGCCGGCGCGTTGCCGCGATCAAGATTTTGCAAGACAAGCCTCCGCGAGCTTCAGGAACGCGCGGGCGCGGTGCGAGAGTCCCCTGCCCGCCGGCGGCAGGCCATGCTTCTCGATATTCGTCATCTCGCCGAAGGTCAGCGCGTAGCCATCCGGCAAAAACATGGGATCGTACCCGAAACCCTTGTCGCCGCGTGGCGGCCAGACAAGGGCGCCGTGCACCGCGGCGTCGAATTCTTCAACGTGCCCGTCGGGCCAGGCGAGGCAGAGCGCGCAAATGAACTGCGCCTTGCGCTGGCTATGCGCGTGCGCGCCGCGCTCGCGCAGCTTGTCTTCCACCGCCTGCATGGCGCGCCGGAAGTCCTTTTCGGGACCTGCCCAGCGCGCCGAGTAGATACCGGGCTCGCCACCAAGTGCATCGACGGTCAGTCCGGAATCATCCGCGAATGCCGGCAAACCCGAGGCCGTCGCCGCAACGCGCGCTTTGATGCGCGCGTTCTCCTTGAAGGTCGTGCCGTTCTCCGCCGGCTCAGGCAATCCAAGCTCGCCTGCAGAGACCGCGTCAATTCCGAACGGCACAAGAAGCTCGCGCATTTCCTTGAGCTTGCCTGGATTGTGCGTCGCGACGACGAGACGGCCGGTCACGCGTCGATGCTCGGCGGCTTTCGAACTCATCGCGATCTCGAGCATTGCCCGATCACATCACCGCCAGTTTCTGCAGGTCGACCAGTTTCATCACCCCCTTCTTCGCGAGCGCAAGCAGACCGAGGAACTGCTCCTCGGTGAAGGGGATCTTCTCCGCCGTGCCCTGCACCTCGACGATTCGTCCGCTGCCCGTCATGACGAAATTGGCATCCGTCTCAGCGTGCGAATCCTCGGCATAATCGAGGTCAAGCACCGGCGTGCCATTGCAGATGCCGCAGGAGATGGCGGCGACATGGTCGCGCAGCGGTTCCGCCGTCACCATCTCGCGCGTCTTCATCCAGGCGATGCAATCGTGCAGCGCGACCCACGCGCCAGTGATGGCCGCAGTGCGGGTTCCGCCGTCGGCTTGGATCACGTCGCAGTCAATCGTGATCTGCCGCTCGCCGAGCGCAGGGAGATCGAGCACCGCGCGCAGACTGCGCCCAATCAGCCGCTGGATCTCGATCGTGCGCCCGCTCTGCTTGCCGGCCGACGCCTCGCGCCGGGTACGCTCGGAGGTAGCGCGCGGCAGCATGCCGTATTCGGCGGTCACCCAGCCGCGCGCCTGTCCCTTGAGCCAAGGCGGCAGGCGATCCTCGAGCGTCGCGGTCACCAGCACATGGGTGTCGCCAAACTTCACGAAGCAGGAACCCTCGGCGTATTTCACCACGCCGCGCTCAAGCGAAATCGCGCGCAGCTCGTCGGGCTGTCGGCGGCTCGGGCGCATCTGAGTCTCCTGCGTACGCGGCAAGCTTTTAGGGGCGAGCGCCGCGACCGACAAGAGGGCGAAGGGAAGCAGCCGGCGCGTTCAAAAGCCGATGAGATCGAACTTGGTCAACGTCACCTGCGGGCTGATGCGCGCCGCGGTGGCGAGGTGCCAGGCGGTATAGAGTTCGGGAAACACGTCATCGGCGGACATGCCGTCGACCGGAACGATCACTTTGAATCCCCGCAGCGCCGCTGCGCCGGCCGTATGCAACACCGAAGTCTGTGCCTGCGTCCCCATCGCCACCACCGCCTTGATGCCCTTGTCCTTGAGGGTCTTCTCCAGATCGCTGGCAATGAACTTGTCCGGCCCCAACGGGGGCAGCACCGGCTCTCCTGCCGCCGGGGTAAGCTCCGGGAGAATGTCGGAGGGGACCGAACCGGGCACCGCGACGCTGTAGACGATGAAAGCCCCCTTGCCGCGCGCTTGCGTCACCAGGTTGAGAACTTTTGCTACCGAGCGCGAGCAGCGCGGACGGCGCTCATTGGTGCAGGTTTGCTTGGTGAAATCCATCACCAGCAGCGCCGTCTCGTTCGGAACGATCGTTGCCGGCTTGAGCGCAGGGGGCGCAGGAAACTTGGCCGTGGCCCATTCGTCGATGACGGTTTGCCCGTGTGAGCCGGTACATATGGTTGAAAGGAGGCCCACGACGGCGGCCACGCCGAGCGCAAGCTCGCATAATCTTTTCATCCTCGATCCTCCCGCGACTAATGCTCGTTTCTCCGCAAGCTAGCAGCGACGGCCGGGTGGGCAAAGCCTCTAAGGCTTGAACTGCGCACTCGAAATGGACAATTCTGTCGCGTTTGCACGGAGAGACGATTGTCCCACGACGTCCCGATCGGCGCGACACAGGTGAGCCTCGCACAACTCAACGAGCGCTCGCGCGATATTTTCCGACAGATCGTCGAGAGCTATCTGGCTACCGGCGAGCCTGTAGGCTCGCGCAATATCTCCCGACTGATCACGACCCCGCTCTCGCCCGCCTCCGTGCGCAACGTGATGTCGGACCTGGAGCAGCTCGGTCTCATTTATGCGCCGCATACATCGGCCGGGCGACTGCCGACCGAGCTCGGCTTGCGCTTCTTCGTCGATGCATTGATGGAGATCGGCGACCTCGCCGAATCCGACCGGCGCGACATGGAGGCCAAGGTCGCGGCGGCCGGCAAATCCATGGAGGCCGTGCTCAACGAAGCATCCGTCATGCTGTCCGACCTGACGCGCGCAGCCGGTGTGGTGCTGACAGCAAAGTCGAACGTGCGATTAAAGCACATCGAATTCGTGCGTCTCGAGCCCGAGCGCGCACTGGTCATCTTGGTCGGCGAGGATGGACAGGTCGAGAATCGCATCATCAACGTCTCGATGGGGCTGCCTGCATCCTCCCTCACCGAGGCCGCGAACTTCCTCAATGCTCATGTGCGCGGCCGCACATTGGTCGAGGCCAAAGTCGAACTTGAGAAAGCGCTCGTCGCGGCGCAGGCCGAACTCGACCAACTCACCCAGAAGATCGTCGCCGCCGGTCTCGCCAGCTGGTCGGGCGGGGAGTCGGATGAACGAAAGCTAATCGTGCGTGGCGCGGCTCACTTGCTCGACGACCTCAAGGCAGTCGAGGACCTCGAGCGGGTGCGGCTCCTGTTCGACGATCTCGAAACCAAGCGGGGGGTCATCGATCTCCTCGGCCGGGCCGAGCGCGCCGAGGGCGCCCGTATCTTTATCGGCTCGGAGAACAAGCTGTTCTCGCTCTCAGGCTCTTCCACCATTGTCGCGCCTTACCGCGACGGCGCCGGGCGCATCATCGGCGTTCTCGGTGTGATCGGCCCGACCCGGCTCAATTATGCACGGGTGGTACCGATGGTGGATTATACCGCCAAGGTCGTGAGCAGGCTGATCGGTGGATGACGATACTGCGATAACCGACCGCTGCGGGTTGATTTTTGCGTTTCAGCCCTGATATCCGGGGCAACCGAACTGTGAGTGGGGAACACAACAATGGCGGATAGGACCGTTCGCGCATCGGGCGCCCCGACCGACGAGAACGACCAAGGAGCCGATCAGGCCGCATCCGAGAGGTCGATCAATTCAGCGGCTGGCGAGAGCGGAGCCGCTCCGAAAGAGGATCCCATGGCTGCGCTTGCCCGCGAAGCCGCCGATTACAAGGACAAGCTCCTGCGCTCGCTCGCGGAAATGGAAAATCTGCGCAAGCGGACGGAGCGCCAGGTGGCCGATGCCCGCGAATACGGCATCGCCGCCTTCGCTCGCGATATCCTAGCGGTTGCCGACAATATGGAGCGCGCGCTCGGCGCACTCGACGCGGACCTGCGGGAAAAAGCCGACGGCGGCACCAAGGCCCTGCTCGATGGCGTCGAGCTCACCGAGCGCGAGCTTCTCAAGGTCCTGGAAAAGCACGGCGTGAAGAAATTCGAACCGCTGGACGAGAAATTCGATCCAAACCTCCATCAGGCGATGTACGAAGTGCCCGATGCATCGCGGCCCGGAGGCACGGTGGCGCGCGTGATACAGCCCGGTTACATGATCGGCGAGCGCGTTTTGCGACCTGCACTCGTTGGCGTCGCCAAAGGCGGACCGAAGGCTTCAATGGAGACGCCGGCCAACGACAATGCCGGCGCGCCTCCGCAAGACCCGCAGGATTCTCGCTGACAAGGGCTGTGCGGTTGTCGGGTCGGGAAAGCCCTCAGCGCGCTTCGATGCCGTCGCGCACGGTGCGGAAGCGGGGGTAGGCCTCTTTCCACGCGTCCGTGCGCGCGATGCCGATCATTTGCAAATAGGCGCCGCCGCCAAAGCGCAGCCATTGTACGACCGTCAGTGCGACGGCGCCGGTCGGATCGCTGGCCTCGGCAAGGATTTGATGCCCCTGCTGCCCGCCGATCCGCAACGGCTCCGACGTGGTGATGCGAATGTCCTTGAGATTTGGCACCGTCGCGAAGACGTCGCGTGCGAAAGCGTCGCGGTCAGCGGCTTGAGCCGGAGCGCCGGGCGCAATCGCAACGAAAATGTGGGGCTCCAGGGAGGCGCCAGGGGCACCCGGTGTGTCGGCATCGCCCAATATCACCGCGCGCCCTGGGGCGACTCCCGCAACGTGAAATCCAGCGAGCTCGCCGACCTTGAATGGCAAAAGACCAAGTTGCTCGTCCACCGGAACGGTGGCGCGAATCGCCAATGTCGCCAGCGCGGCGCGGATCACCGCGTCTGGATAAACCGCCTTCGCCGGTTCCGGGATCTGCACCGTTACGAGCGCAGTCAGGGCGGACGAGGCGGCCACCAGAATCCATTTGCGAATTTTTATCTTGTCGACCTCCTGGTGTCCCAGCACCAGAAATGCCTTACCGGTGGAAAGGGGCATCGCCTCTCGCGTCTCGAACGTCAAACCTTGTTGTTTGAGCGCATCGGCGGTGATGGACTTCTCCAAATCCGAGAAGACCTTGGCCGGAAGCGCGAGCAAGATAATGGCGGCATTGTTGTCGGGGTCCTCATAGCCGAAGAAACTTTTGCTCGTCACCATACCTGGAGGCGGCGCAAGCCCGATGCGCGAGCCGGGCGGATAGGCCGCCTCGGCGGCGGCCGCGGGCAGCGCGCCGAGGACAAGCGCGAGTACGATAAGGAGCCTCGATAGCATCACGACTGTCATGATACCGCGATTTGAATGGCGGAGATACGCTGTCCGCGCGCTGCCATTCGCAGCGTGGTGATCGATGCTCGTGTCAAGGTTGAGTTAAGATCGTGGGGTCTCGGGAACACGGAGAACGACGATGTGGTCGCATGGCAGCTTCTACTGGAACGAATTGATGACGCGTAACGTCGAACTCGCGAAGAGATTCTATAGCTCCTCGATTGGTTGGACGTTCGAGGCAATGCCGATGCCGAACGGCACATATTGGCTGGCGAAAATGGATGACAAACCGGTTGCCGGCATTTTTCCGCTGAGCGGACCGGAGTTCGAGGGCGTGCCGGAAAGCTGGATGTCCTATCTCGCCGTTGATGACGTGGACGCGCGGCTTGAGACGGCGAAGGCGGCCGGCGCGAAAGTCATGCGAGAGCCATTCGACGTTCCGGGCGTCGGACGCATTGCCATCATCAAAGAGCCGGGCGGTGCGGGAATCGGCTGGATCACACCGGTCAGCGATGAATAGTCGAAGGTCAGGCCCACGGAGCCTGATCACCGTTTGTTGGCTGGCAGCGTTACCCGCCTTAGCGTGAGATTGATCCGCCCGCCTTGCGGCAGCAGGGTCGACGTGCCGGGCATGATCCGGTCGACCCCGTGAAACGCCAGACGTGCCTTGCCGCCGAGCACAACGGCATCACCGGACGCGAGGCGCAGGGTGCGGGTAGGATCGCTGCGCTTTGCTCCCCCGATTCGAAACAGGCAGGTGTCCCCGAGGGAGAGCGAGACGACGGGCGCGTCAAAGTCACTCTCGTCACGGTCCTGGTGTAGCCCCATCTTCGCCGTGGGACCGTAGTAGTTGATGAGGCAAGCCTCGGGTGGGTGCGGATAGCGTGCGAGTGCCTTCCAGGCATCGAGCACGATAGCCGGAATCGCCGGCCAAGGGTTGCCGGTTTGCGGATGCAGAGGCTGATAGCGATAGCCCGCTTCATCCGTCACCCAGCCGAGCGGCCCGCAGTTGGTCATGCGCACGGAGAGCGGCTTTCCGCTCTTGGGCATGCGCGGCGTATAGAGCGGCGCGGCTGCGAACACCGTGCTTAGCTGCGCCAGCAATGCGTTTTGGGCGGACGGATCCAGATAGGCCGGTACGAGGCGGAAGCCGGAAAGCGGGCGCGGCGGGGCGATCATGGCGTTATCGTCCTCCGCCTTTGCATGTTGTCAAATGCGCGTGGCCACCGAGCCAGGCGTTCCGGTCCATCATGCGGCGACCCAGCGTCGCCTTGGCGAGCGCCAGCGGGCTCGGTTGCAGATCGCGAATCCGTGATCTTATGTCTTGCGGCCTAAACCCGCCCTCCTATATGAGCCAAGGCGCCGCCACGGGCGGCGTCGATACGCATTTTAGGGGGTCGGATGAGGGGGCCCCGCGGGTGTCGCGGACTCTCCCGCTCGGGTGCCGAAAGGACCCGGCCGACCTGCCGCAGACAAGAGGAAGCGAGACATGGGCAAGGTCATCGGTATCGACCTCGGCACCACCAATTCGTGCGTCGCCGTGATGGAAGGCAAGACGCCGAAAGTGATCGAAAATGCGGAGGGCATGCGCACGACGCCGTCGATCGTGGCCTTCACCGATGACGGCGAACGGCTGGTCGGACAGCCGGCCAAGCGCCAGGCCGTCACCAACCCCGAGCGCACCATCTTCGCGGTCAAGCGGCTCATCGGCCGCCGCTACGACGATCCGATGGTAGATAAGGACAAGAAGCTTGTCCCCTACAAAATCGTGCGGGCCTCGAATGGCGACGCCTGGGTCGAGATTGAAGGCAAGACTTATTCGCCCTCGCAGATCTCCGCCTTCATCCTGCAGAAGATGAAGGAGACGGCCGAGGCCTATCTCGGCCAGAAAGTCGAGCAGGCCGTTATCACCGTGCCCGCCTATTTCAATGACGCGCAACGTCAGGCCACCAAGGATGCCGGCCGCATCGCCGGCCTCGAGGTGCTGCGCATCATCAACGAGCCGACCGCAGCGTCGTTGGCCTACGGCCTCGACAAGCAGAAGAGCGGCACAATTGCAGTTTACGACCTGGGCGGGGGCACCTTCGATATTTCGATCCTGGAAATCGGCGACGGCGTGTTCGAGGTGAAATCGACCAACGGCGACACCTTCCTCGGCGGCGAGGACTTCGACATGCGTCTGGTCAATTACCTCGCCGACGAATTCCAGAAGGAGCAGGGCATCGATCTGCGCCGCGACAAGCTCGCGCTGCAGCGCCTCAAGGAGGCTGCCGAGAAGGCCAAGATCGAGCTCTCTTCCACCACGCAGACCGAAATCAACCTGCCGTTCATCACCGCCGACGCGAGCGGTCCGAAACACATGACCATGAAGCTCACCCGCGCCAAATTCGAGGCGCTGGTGGATGATCTCGTGCAGAAGACCGTCGAGCCGTGTCGACTCGCGCTCAAGGATGCGGGTCTTTCCCCGGCCGAGATCAACGAGGTGGTGCTGGTCGGCGGCATGACCCGCATGCCGAAGGTGCAGGAGGTGGTCAAGCAGTTGTTCGGTAAGGAGCCGCACAAGGGCGTCAACCCCGATGAGGTCGTCGCGGTCGGCGCTGCGATCCAGGCCGGTGTGTTGCAGGGCGACGTCAAGGACGTGCTCTTGCTGGACGTGACACCGCTCTCGCTCGGCATCGAGACGCTCGGTGGCGTGTTCACGCGGCTCATCGACCGCAACACTACGATCCCGACCAAGAAGAGCCAGGTGTTCTCCACCGCCGAGGACAATCAGAATGCGGTGACCATCCGCGTCTTCCAAGGCGAACGCGAGATGGCAGCCGACAACAAGCTGCTGGGCCAATTCGACCTGGTTGGGATACCGCCTGCGCCGCGCGGGGTGCCGCAGATCGAGGTGACATTCGACATCGACGCCAACGGCATCGTCAATGTGCATGCCAGGGACAAGGGAACCGGCAAGGAGCAGCAGATCCGCATCCAAGCATCGGGTGGTCTATCCGAGGCTGACATCCAGCGCATGGTCAAGGATGCGGAATCTCACGCCGAAGAAGACAAGAAGCGCAAGGCCGAGGTCGAGGCCAAGAACCACGCCGAGGCATTGGTCCATTCCACCGAGAAGGCGCTCGCCGAGCACGGCTCGAAGATCGGAGATGGCGACCGACGCGGCATCGAGAACGCGATCGCTGATCTCAAGGAAGCGCTCAAAGGCAGCGATGCTGAGGCGATTACGGCTAAGACCAATGCGCTGGCGCAAGCTTCGATGAAGCTCGGTGAGGCCATGTACAAGCAGGCGCAGGAAGGTGCTGCGGCGGGCGGGCCCGGCGACGGACCTCAGGGCGGCGGCAGTGGCCCCGGCAAAACCGAGGACGTCGTCGATGCGGAATTCACCGAGGTCGACGACGATAAGAAGAACAAGAAGTCAGCCTGACCTCGGCGAGGCATCTGCCATGCCGTCTTCCATTACAACCGAGACCCCCGGGGCCGTATCCCGGGGGTCGCACGTTTTTTGAAGCACCATGAGCGACAGAGTAAGGTTCGGCGATGATGCCACGGCTGAGATGACGGGGGTGAACGCGGGCATGGCCAAGCGCTGCTATTACGAGGTTCTGGGGGTCGAGCGCACGGCGGACGAAAGTGAACTGAAGTCCGCCTTTCGCAAGCTGGCGATGAAGTGGCATCCCGATCGCAATCCCGGCGACAAGAGCTGCGAAATCCGCTTCAAGGAAATCAACGAGGCCTATGAGATCCTCAAGGACTCGGACAAGCGTGCAGCTTATGACCGTTTTGGCCATGCCGCGTTCGAGCATGCCGGTCCCGGAGCCGCTGGTGGCTTTGGCGACGTAGCCTCGGCCTTTGCCGATATCTTCGATGATCTGTTCGGTATGGGCGGTGGTCGTCGTGGGCGCGCCAGCGGGCGCGAACGCGGCGCCGACCTGCGCTACAACATGGAAATCACTCTGGAGGAAGCCTACTGCGGTAAGAGCGCTCAGGTGCGCATCCCGGCTTCCGTGACGTGCGAGGCCTGCACCGGCTCGGGTGCGAAGGCCGGCACAAGACCCAAGGCCTGTCCCACTTGCGGTGGTCAGGGGCGCATCCGCCACGCGCAGGGATTTTTCACCCTGGAGCGGACCTGTCCGGCCTGCCAGGGCCGCGGTCAGGTGATCGACAACCCGTGTCCGTCCTGTTCCGGCTCCGGACGAGTAACGCGCGAGCGTACTCTGTCGGTGAGCATCCCTGCGGGGGTAGAGGACGGCACCCGCATCAGGCTTGCCGGCGAAGGCGAAGCGGGCGTGCGCGGTGGTCCCGCCGGCGACCTGTACATTTTTCTCGCCATCAGCGCACATCCCTTCTTCCAGCGCGAAGGCGCCGATTTGCACTGCCGGGTGCCGATCTCCATGGTTCTCGCCGCGCTGGGTGGCGACATCGAGGTGCCGACCATCGACGGCAACCACAGTCGCGTAAAGGTGCCGGAAGGCACTCAATCCGGACGTCGCTTCCGTCTGCAAGGCAAGGGCATGCCGGTGCTGCGCTCCAAACAGTCCGGCGACATGTACATTCAGGTCCTGGTCGAGACGCCGCAAAAGCTGAGCAAGCGGCAACGCGAGTTGCTCACAGAATTCGAGCGGTTATCGTCCAAGGAGACGCAGCCGGAAACCGCGGGGTTCTTCGGCAGGGTTCGGGAATTCTTGGGCCGTTCAGGCGCGGTTTGAGCAAATTGCCGCTTGACCCTCGCACGCCCGGCCTTTACCCGTTTAGAGTTCAAATCGGCAGTCATTGCGTAGCGTTAGCACCAACATGCCGCTCCCAGCCCTGCAACTCCTCGAGCAGAAGCTTGAACAGCAGAAGCGCCTTTTCGAACTGAGAAGGGGCGCGCTCGAAAGGAGGATCGAGCGGCAAATTCAAATCTTCGAGCAGAGGAAAGACGCCCTCGAGAAGAAGATCGAGCAGCAGTTCGAACATCAGAAAAGAAAGATCGAGCAGAAGTTCGACACGCAAAAAAAGAAAATTGAAACGCGCATTCGTCTCTTCGAGCAAAAGAACGGCGTCCGTCTCGACGACGAAGTGCGCTTCATCCGTTGCTGGATCGAGAAGCCGTGGACCACCGGCGCGGTAACGCCGTCAGGCCGGGCGCTCGCGCGCACCATGGCGGCCTATGTCGATTCCAGCCGCGCCGGCCCGGTCGTCGAGCTTGGCCCCGGCACCGGACCGGTCACCGAGGCGCTGCTCGCAAAAGGAATCGATTCGTCGCGACTCGTGCTGGTCGAGTTCGATCCGACCTTCTGCCGCTTGTTGCGCGCGCGCTATCCAGCCGCGACCGTCGTGCAGGGCGATGCCTACGCCCTCAAGCGTCTACTGAGCGGCGTCTTGCGAGACCCGGCCGCCGGGGTGGTCTCCGGATTGCCCCTCTTCACCAAACCATTGCGAATGCGTCTGCGGCTCCTGTTCGAAGCCTTCGGCCTGATGTCGCCGGGCGCGCCCTTCGTGCAGTTCACGTACAATGCGGTCGCACCCATTCCCAAGCGGCTCGACCGCGTGAGCGTGGAAGCATCCGAACGGGTGTGGATGAACATCCCGCCGGCACGGGTCTGGGTGTATCGGCGCGATTGATGACGGGACGACAGACGATGGAAGTTGTGCGTATCATGGCGCATCAACCCATCCTCCGTCATTTGTCATGGCCGACCCGAAAATTCTGGTCATTCCCGGCTCGCTGCGGGCAAAGTCGTACAACGTGCGGCTTGCCGCGCTCGCGACCAAGGAATTAACGCTGGCGGACGCCGACGTCACCCGCATTTCGCTGTCGGATTATCCGCTGCCGATCTACGATGCCGACACCGCGGAGGCTGCCGGGCCGCCATTGAATGCGGTCAAGCTCAAGCAACTGATGATCGCGCACCAAGGCGTGTTCATCGCCAGTCCGGAATACAATGCCTCGATCACGCCGCTGATCAAGAACACGATCGATTGGATTTCGGCCGTGCGCGAGCGCGGCGAGGCGCCGCTTGCCGCCTACCAGAACCGCGTCTTCGCCCTGGGCGGAGCGTCGCCCGGGCGTTCTGGCGCGACGCATTCACTGCTGGCGCTGCGCCAAGTGCTGGCGGTCGGCTGCCGCGCTCTGGTCATCGCGGAGCAGGTGACGGTGCCCAATGCGGAGCAGGCATTCGACGAGATGGACGAGCTCAAAGACGCGCGCGCGGCCGGTCAGCTCAAGCTCGTCGTGCGCAAGCTCGTCGATACCGCCAAACTGTTCGCAGGAGAGTCGAATCCTGCACGCAGTCTGGGAGGTGGCTAGGAGGAAATCGGCCGTGAAGCTTGATCCGCGCGGGCGGTTGATCGTCGCGCTCGACGTGCCTTCGGTCGGCGAGGCGGAGACGCTGGTTGCACGGCTCGGGGATGCCGTCTCATTCTATAAGATCGGTTACCAGCTCGCCTTTGCCGGCGGCATCGACTTCGCGCGTGTGCTCGCAGGCACCGGCAAGCGCATCTTCCTCGACCTTAAGCTGCACGATATTGGCAACACGGTTGCCAGAGGCGTCGAAGCCGTTGCGCGGCTTGGAGCATCGTTTCTGTCCGTGCATGCCTATCCGCAGACCATGCATGCGGCCGTCGATGCCCGCAAAGGCTCACCGTTGCGTCTGCTCGCTGTCACCGTGCTCACCTCCTACGACGATGCCGATCTCGCCGCAGCCGGTTACGATTTCACGGTATCGGAACTCGTCCGTGAACGCGCGGCGCAGGCGCGGGACGTGGGAATTGACGGATTGGTATGCTCGGGCGAGGAAGCGGCGATGCTACGCCCGATCGTCAGCGGGGGCATGGTACTGGTCGTACCCGGCATCCGGCCGGCCGGCGCCGCAGCCGGCGACCAGAAGCGCATTATGACGCCAAGTGCTGCGATCGCTGCCGGTGCCGATCATCTCGTAGTCGGACGGCCGATCGTCGCCGCGCCAGATCCCAAAGCGGCGGCGGAGGCGATTATCGCTGAGATCGCAGCAGCGACGGCGTGAGAGGGAGGTCGAGATGCCCAAGGGTTATTGGATTCCGCACATCGATGTCATCGATCCGGAAGGATACAAGGCCTACATGGCCGCAACCCCTGCAGCCCACGACAAATATCGCGGCCGCGCCCTGGTGCGAGGCGGGACGCAGGAGGTCGTCGAAGGGAGGGCCCGCTCCCGCAACGTGCTACGCGAATTCCCGGACTATTCCACGGCGCTTGCGTGCTATCGCTCTGCGGAATATCAGCGCGCGAAGCCGCTGCGCCTTCCCCATTCGGTTTGCGATTTCGTGATCATCGAGGGCTATGACGGCGCGCAACCGCAGGTGTCGGCGACGCCGCCGGCGTCTGCAACGCGCAAAGGCTATTGGATCGGGCACGTCGACCTCACTGATCCGGAGGGCTACAAAGCGTATACGGCCGCCAACTCGGTACCATTGGGAAAATTCGGCGGACGTTTCCTGGTGCGCGGCGGTGGCCGCGAGGTGGTGGAGGGCAAGGTGCGCGCCCGCACCGTCGTGCTCGAATTTCCAAGTTATCGTGCGGCGCTCGACTGCTACCGATCGGACGAGTATCAAGCCGTGGCGGCGCTGCGCAAAGGCAAAGCCGAGCTCGATCTTTTCATCATTGAAGGCTGTGAGCCGCAATCGTAGCGGACGCCTTCGTTGATCCGCCAACGAAGGGGGAGAGGCTCGTTACTTTCCTCCGGATTTGTGCCTCGCTATACCGGCGGGTCGAGTTTGCCGGAGAGATCTCCATGTCCGACATGCGGCTGATTGTGGCGGGCGCCGGCGGGCGCATGGGGCGCACGCTGATTCATGCTATTGCGGCCACGGACGGCGTTACCCTCGCGGGCGCGGTGGAGGCGGCCTCCTCGGCGGTGATCGGTCGTGACGCGGGCGAGCTTGCCGGGCTGGGCAGGAACGGTAT
>DASQXF010000014.1:0-4157 GCA_035639895.1 Xanthobacteraceae bacterium | reverse complement strand
CAATGTCATGGGCGGTATCGGCACGCTGGTGGGACCGATCCTCGGTGCCGGTTTCTTCCTGCTGCTGCGCGAGGCCTTCTCGCGCTTCTTCACCGAGTACTACCTCATTCCGGTGGGCGTGATTTTCATCGCCATGGTGATCTTCATGCCGCAGGGCCTGCTCGGCTTCATGCGGCGCTGGCTCAATCAATAGCGCGCGCGGCTACAGCATTCTCATTGTCTTGCACGCATATTGCGCCCCGCACTCGGTGTGCTCCCCTCCCCCTTGTGGGAGGGGTCGGGGGTGGGGGTCAGTATTGGAAGCGCGCTTCGCCACAACAACGACCCCCTCCCCACCACTCCCCCCAAGGGGGGAGGGAGCGGACCGAGTTCGCGGCTCGTTGATTTCACTTCACATGAATAGGCACTAACATGCCAGCGGAACCCATTGCACCGTAAACAGAAGGCGAAGCGGACATGGCCAAGTTCGGAATCGGGCAAGCTGTGCGCAGAGTGGAGGACCGGCGCTTCCTCCTGGGACAAGGACGCTACGTCGACGACATCAGTTTGCCCGGGCAATGCTACGGGGTCACGGTGCTCTCGCCGCACGCGCACGCCCGCATCAAGCGGATCGATGTCGCCAAAGCCAAGGCTGCCCCAGGCGTCCTCTGCGTGCTCACCGGCGCCGATGCCGTCGCGGAGAAGCTCGGCAGCTTCACCGCGCATCTGATGCCGGAAGACTTCGGCGCGCCCAAAGGCCACCGCACGTTTCAACCGGTGCTCAACGCCGAGAAAGTGCGCTTCGTCGGCGACCGCGTCGCTTTCGTCGTCGCCGAGACGCTGACCCAAGCGCGCGACGCTGCCGAGCTGGTCGAGGTGGATTATGAGCCGCTGACCGCGGTCGTGAACCTCGAAGATGCCGCCAAGGACGGTGCCTCCAAGGTCTGGGAGGATTGCCCGCAGGGTAATGTCGGCTTCCGGCTGATGTTCGGCAACAAGGAGGCGACCGACGCTGCCTTCGCCCAGGCCGAGCACGTGGTGCAGCTGCGGGTGGAGAACAATCGGCTTTCTCCGGTCGCCATGGAGCCGCGCGCCGCCATCGGCGACTACAACGCCGCCGAGGACTCCTACACGCTCTACACGACGTCGCAGAATCCGCACGGCGTGCGCATGGAAATGTCGCATATCTTCCACGAGCCGGAAAACCGCATCCGCGTGATTGCGCCCGACGTCGGCGGCGGTTTCGGGCTCAAAGGCAATCCGTTTCCCGACGATGCGCTGGTGTTATGGGCGGCGCGCCGCCTGCGCCGTCCCGTCAAATGGGTGGCGAGTCGCTCTGAGAGCATGCTGACCGACCATTGCGGTCGCGAAACCGTCTATTACGGCGAGCTTGCGCTCGACGCGCACGGCAAGATTCTCGCGCTGCGGGCGAGATGCCTGTTCCAACTCGGAGCCTATTTCGTCGGCGCGGCGCTGGCGGCGGGCGCATTCTCGGTGCGCTTCATTCCCGAGGCGTACGACATCCAGACCATGCACATCATGTCGCAGGGCCTGTTCACCAACACCTCGCAGTCCGGGCCCTATCGTGGCGCCGGACGGCCCGAAGCCGCCTATTTCACGGAGCGGCTCATCGAACACGCGGGACGGGTGATCGGCATGGACACCGCCGAAATCAGGCGGCGCAACCTCATTCCGCCGAACAAGCTTCCCTATGCGACGCCGACGTTATGGAATTACGACAGCGGCGAATTCCAGCGGCTCATGGATAAGTGCATCGAGCTCAGCGACTGGAAGGGTTTTGCGGCGCGCAAGAAGGCTTCGCAAAAGAACGGCAAGCTGCGCGGCCGCGCCGTGAGCTACTACATCGAGTTCGGCGGCATCTTCAACGATCGCATGGACCTGCGCTTCAATCCCGATGCAACGCTCACCATTCTTGGCGGGACCCATTCGCACGGCCAAGGACACGCGACTGTGTTCGCGCAACTCGCGCATGAATGGCTGGGCGTCTCGCTCGAAGACATTCGCTACGTGCAGGGCGATACCGCCCAGGTCCCGATGGGCCGCGGCACCTACGGCGCGCGCAGTGCGATTGTGGGGGGCAATGCGCTCAAGGCGGCGAGCGAGGCCATTGTTGAGAAGGGCAAGCAACTCGCCGCCACGCTGATGGAGGCGGACGCGGCGGACATCGAGTTCAAGGACGGCCAGTATCGCGTCGTCGGCACCGACAAGGCGATCACCATCACCGACGTGGCCAAGGCCGCCTATGCGCCGGCGGGGCCGCTCACGGGCAAATTCGGCGTGGGGCTCGAGGCGAGCGGTAGCTTCAGCCCCGAGCCGCCCAGTCATCCTAACGGCGCGCACGTCTGCGAGCTGGAGGTGGACCCTGAGACCGGCGAAGTGACGATCGACCGTTATTTCGTGGTCGACGACCTCGGCCGCGTTCTCAACCCGCTCATCGTGCGCGGGCAAATTCACGGCGGCGTGGTGCAGGGCCTCGGGCAAGCGCTGCTCGAGCACCAGGTCTACGATCGCCAATCCGGCCAGCTCATCTCCGGCAGCTTCATGGATTACGGCATGCCGCGCGCCGACACGATGCCGAACGTGGAGGCGGAGTTGGAGGAAGTGCCGTGCAAGACCAATCCGCTCGGGGTCAAGGGCATCGGCGAATCCGGAACCATCGGCGCGCCGCCGACGGTCATCAATGCGGTGATCGATGCGCTGGCGCCGCTCGGCGTCGATCGCATCGATATGCCGGCAACCCCGCTGCGGGTGTGGCAAGCCATCAGCCACGCGCGCTCGGACACGGCGGCACAGGTGCAGCCGGCGTAGATGGATTGCGACAACCCCAAGTCCCGCGCTATCGCCGCTCGCGCCCTTTCCCCGGCGGGGAGAGGGCTACTCTATCTTGCAGCAATGAAAGATTGGGTGAGGGGGTTCGGGTGCATCCGTACCGCCGGTCCCCCTCACCCCAACCCTCTCCCCAAATGGGGGAGAGGAAGCGCACCGTGTTTGCGGCACCTTCAAGCATGGCGCGGTAGTGCTATTGCGCATGCGGCTGCTGCGGCGGCCGCGCATCCGAGCCGGCCTTCGGCAGCGAGGGCGCAGCGCTAAACGGCAGCAGCGCGATGCGCGCGGCTTCGAGCCAGGGAAGCCAAGCCAGCCGGCTCGCCTGCACCCAAAAGGCGAAGGGATTGGCGTCTTCGAGAAAGCGGCCGAAGGCTTCGAACGAGGGCATCGCCTGCAAGTGGATCGAAATCTGCTCGGCGTCGCCGCTCGGCGACTGGCGATGAACGATCTCGATGTTCAAACCAGGCAGCCGCGCGGTTGCCTTGGTCGCGCCGCGCTCGCTCTCCTGTGAGTCGCTCTCGAACTCAGACAATGATCGCCTCCGTACTGCACAGTCTCTTGCACGTCTTAGTTATGCCGAGGCACGCGCCTCATCCAGCATGGCCGCGGAAATTTTCTCCGCCACCATAAGCGTCGGGATATTGGTGTTGCCGCGCGTCACCGTGGGCATGATTGACGCGTCGACGACCCGCAGGCCGCCCACTCCGCGCACGCGGCCCGCCGGATCGACCACTGCATAGCGATCGTTCGCCGCCCCCATGCGGCAGGTGCCCACGGGATGGAACATGCCGGCGACGTTTTGGCGAATATGCTCGGCCAGCGCCGCGTCGTCCTCGACCAATGCGGCGAGATCGACACGCCGATCAGCAAGCGTCGAGAAGATCGGGCCGGCGAGCGGCGGCACGAGATCGATGAGCGCGGCGATGATGGCGCTGCCAATCCGGTTGGCGGTGGTGATCCGGTTGAGGCGCCGCAACCGATCGTCGAACTTCACCGGAAAGGTCACGCCGCTCATCGCCCGCACTTGCTCGTGCGCCAGAATCTCGACTGCCCGGCGGAAGCCCTGCATCAAGCGCTGCAGGTCAAGCTCGTGTCCGGTGAAGTTGAATTCGACGAGCGGCGGCGCGGCATCGCGCGCGGTGAGCGAGACGCGGCCGCGCGCCATCGGCTTGAGCAAGGTGGGCGCCAGATTGGCGACCTGGAAGCCGAGCGGACTCCACGATGTCTTGCACTGCACGTTGATGTACATGTCGGTCGACGGCGCGCCCGCAACGCCGGAGGAATAGCGCCAGGCGGTCATCGGGTGCGGCCGCACCGATTTGGCCTGGCGT
>DASQXF010000013.1:0-4213 GCA_035639895.1 Xanthobacteraceae bacterium | reverse complement strand
CTCAAGTGGTTCATTGAGCGCTTGGAGCAGTAACAGGTAGGCTCTGGTACCGATGCGTATAAATCCTGGCTGGTCATTCCGGGGCGCGGGCGAAGCCCGCGAAACCCGGAATCCATATTCACCGGCTGTGGTTATGGATTCCGGCGCTCGCCGCTATCGCGGCTCGACCGGAATGACGAATTGAAAGATTGATATGGTCGCCGCACGATTAAACAGCTTGGCTTGTGTGCTCGCCGCGGCCAGCGCCCTTTGCGGCGGCGCCGCCGCGCAGCAAAAACTCGACAAGGTCTCCTTCGGCACCAACTGGGTGGCAGAAGCCGAGCATGGCGGCCACTATCAGGCGCTGGTCGACGGCACCTATCGCAGATACGGGCTCGACGTCACCATTGTGCCGGGCGGCCCCAACGTGAACAACCGCATCCTGCTGCCGGTCGGCAAGCTGGACTTCTTCATGAGCGCCAACACGCTGCAAAGTTTCGATGCGGTCGAGCAGAACATTCCTACCCTTGCCGTCGCCGCCATGTTCCAGAAGGATCCGCAGGTCCTGATGGCCCATCCGGATCAGGGCATCGAAAAATTCGAGGACTTGAAGGAGCTCACGCTGTTTGTCTCGAGGGAGGGGCTCGCGAGCTACTTCCAGTGGCTCAAGGCCGATTTCGGTTTCAGCGAGAAGAAGGTCAAGCCATATACCTCCAACCCGCAGCCGTTCCTCGCCGACAAGCGAAGCGCCATGCAGGGCTATGTGACGTCGGAGCCCTTTGCGATCGAGAAACAGGCCGGCTTCAAGCCCAAGATCTTTCTCCTCGCCGACTATGGCCTCGACAGCTATTCGACGCTGATCGAGACGCGCCGCGACCTCGTCGCCAAAAAGCCCGACCTCGTGCAGCGCTTCGTCGATGCTTCGATCATCGGATGGATGAATTATCTCTACGGCGACAACAAAGCGGCAAACGCGCTGATCAAGCGGCAGAACCCGGAAATGACCGACGAACTGCTGGCGTATTCCATTGCCAGGATGAAGGAGTACGGCATCGTGTACTCCGGCGACGCGGTCACGCTCGGCGTGGGCGCCATGAACGACGCGCGCATGAAGAATTTTTACGACAAGATGATGCGCGCGGGCGTGGTCAAGCCGTCGCTTGCGCTCGACAAAGCCTATACGCTGCAATTCGTGAACAAGAAGGTCGGCCTCGATTTGCGGCCGAAACAATAAGCCGATATTGGCGTCATCACCGAGGTCGGATTGAGAATATAGGCTTCTATCGTCGGGCCGCTGTCCAGCGAATATCGCAACGTGGCTGTTCATCCGTCCAAGTCCGGCACCCCCGTCGTTGCGCTCCGCGGCGTCGGCAGGACCTTTGCCAACGGCGTGGCCGCGCTCGAGCGCCTTAGCCTCGAGGTGTGGCCGGGCGAGTTCGTATCGCTGCTCGGCCCCTCGGGCTGCGGCAAGTCCACGGCGCTGCGCATCATCGCCGGATTGACCGAGCCGACGAGCGGAAACGTCGAGTGGCCCGATGCCGACGCTGCGAACGCCGGCGCGCCGCGCCGCATCGGCTTCGTGTTCCAGGAGCCGACGCTGATGCCGTGGGCGACGGTCGCGGCCAATGTGCGCCTGCCGCTGAAACTTGCGGGGCTTGAGCCGGACGCGCAGACGCGCGTCGATGCCGCGCTCTCGCGTGTCGGCCTGTCAGGCTTTGCCCAGAGCTATCCGCGCGAGCTTTCAGGCGGCATGAAGATGCGCGCCTCCATCGCCCGCGCCCTCGTCACCGAGCCGCAGCTGCTTTTGATGGACGAGCCGTTTGCCGCGCTCGACGAGATCACACGCTTTCGCCTCAACAACGACCTGCTGGAACTCTGGCAATTGCTGGGCGAGACGGTGGTCTTCGTCACCCACTCGGTGTTCGAGTCGGTCTATCTCTCGCAGCGCATCGTCGTGATGACGCCGCGACCCGGCCGCGTCTCTGCCGAGCTTTCAATTGATGCGCCTTATCCCCGCGACGAGCGATTCCGCACCTCGGCCGAGTATGGCAGTTACTGCCGGCGGGTGTCGGAGGCGTTGGCGCGCGCCTCCGCCGCCATGGAGGAGCCGTGAACCCGCTGCCACAGGCTCGGTGCGCTCCCTCTCCCCGCGTGCAATCGAACTCGGGTTCACCCGAGTTCGATCAGCATAAAGCGGCCGAAGTCGGATATATCCGAATTCGGCTGAGAGGGTTGGGGTGAGGGGGATTCCCCAAGAATTCGGTCTGCGGAGGGTCCCCCTCACCCGCTCGCTTCGCTCCATAGCCAATGCTTCGCATCGGCGTCCTTAGCGCTAAGAACGGCGGCCGAAGGCCGCCTATGCTCTCCCCGCAGGCGGGGAGAGGCTGGAGGCTGCTGCGCCATCAGAGCGCAAAGCCTTTCACCGCTCTGAGGAGCATGCGAGTAGTATTGGAAATGAGCGAGCACCCATGGATGAGGTGAGAGAAAAGGACGAAACCTCGCCCGCCACGGATCGCGTGCTGCGCGTGCTGCTGCCGATCGCGGTGCTGGCGCTCGGGGTGATCCTGTGGGAGCTCGTGGTACGCGTCGGCGACATTCCGCCCTATGTGCTGCCGTCGCCACAGCTCGTGTTTTCGACCCTGGTCTCCGACCGGGCGCTGCTGTTGGCTTCGCTTCTCGTCACGCTCACGACCACGCTCGAAGGGTTTGTGCTCGCGGCCATCGGCGGCGTGGGGCTCGCCGTGCTGTTCAACCAGTCGCGCGTCATCGAATATTCGCTCTATCCCTATGCGGTGATCCTGCAGGTGACCCCGATTGTGGCGATCGCGCCGCTCCTGCTCGTCTACCTGCCGCAGCAGGCCGCGGTGCTCGCCTGCGCCTGGATCGTTGCGTTCTTTCCCGTGCTCGCCAATACCACGCTGGGCCTCAACTCGGTCGACCACAACCTCGTCGATCTTTTCCGTCTCTACGGCGCCACCCGGCGCCAGACGCTTTTCGAGCTCAAGCTGCCGGCCGCGCTGCCCTATATGCTCGGCGGCTTGAAGATCGCGGGGGGACTCTCGCTGATCGGCGCCGTGGTCGCCGAGATCGCGGCGGGCTCGGCCGGTGCTGGCTCAGGCCTCGCCTATCGCATTGTCGAATCGGGCTACCGGCTCAACATTCCCCGCATGTTCGCGGCGCTGCTGCTTTTATCGCTCGCCGGAATCGTCATCTTCTTCGCGCTGGCGCTTCTCTCGCATCTCATGCTGCGGCGCTGGCACGAGAGCGCCATCGTGCGCGAGGTGTGAACTGCGCGTGCCCTGCGTCGCGGTCGCGCCTTGCCACGGGGGCGCTCTCTCATGCAGGCTACCCGTCCCGACGTGTCGGCGCAGGAGGTATCGATGGCTTGGATCGTGAGTATCATCGCGCTTGTCATCTTCTGGATGGCGCCCGCGCAGGCGCAGAATTACCCGGCCAAGCCGATCCACATCCTCGTTCCCTATGCGCCGGGCGGCATTACCGACATCGCCTCGCGCATTCTCGGTGCCAAACTCACCGAAGCCTGGGGCCAGCAGGTGGTGGTGGAGAACAGGCCGGGCGGCAACGGCTTCATCGCCATGACGGCGGCGGCGAAGGCGGCGCCCGACGGATACACCCTTGTCATGGCGACGGTCGGTGACGTCGCGATCAACCCGGCGATGTTCAAGGAGATGCCTTACGACGTCGAGCGCGATTTTGCCTCGATCGCGATGGTCAGCGACGCGCCGATGGTACTGGCGGCGCACGCGGAGGGGCCTTTCAAATCGGTTGCCGACGTGATCGCCGCGGCCAAAGCGCAGCCGGGCCGCATCTCGGTCGGCACGCCGGGAAACGGTAGCGTCAACCAGATCGTGCTCGAATGGATGGCGCTCAATACCGGCAGCCGGTTTCAGCACATCCCCTACAAGGGCGGCGCGCCGGCCGCCGCGGCGCTCGCCGGAGGGGATATTCCGCTCGGTGTGCTGGCGAGCTCGTCGGTCGCCCCGCACGTCAAGTCGGGCCGTGCCCGCCCATTGGCGGTGACCATGGCCAAGCGGTCCAAATTCAGTCCCGACTGGCCGACGCTGCAGGAGGCGGGCGTGACGGAGGTCGATGCCTCCAATTGGACCGCGCTGTTCGCGCCGAAAGGCACGCCCCAGGCCGTCATCGACAAGCTCAATACCGAAGTGGTGAAGATCCTCAACCTGCCCGATGTCAAGGAGCGCTTCGCCGGCGG
>DASQXF010000012.1:0-11662 GCA_035639895.1 Xanthobacteraceae bacterium | reverse complement strand
CCTGGGAAAGCGTCTCGCCGGCCTTGAGTTTCTCCAGGATGGCGGTTGCCTTGGCATCGAGCCGCGTCGCAATTTCCTGCTCGCGCCAGCGTGCCTCGACCTGGTCTTTGACCTCGTCAAGCGAACGTTCGCGCGAGGGAGCGATGCCGGTGATGTCGTACCAGATATAGCCGTCTTGAAACTGCAACGGATCGCGCTCGACGCCGACGTCGGTGGTGAATGCTGCGGTGAGAAGCCGCTGCGCATCGGGTAGTTTCACGGGCGTGCCTGCAGGGTCGCGGCCGGAACGATCCACCTCGACGGTGCGCGCCTCCAGCTTGAGATTGGCTGCGGCTTCCTCGAGGGACTTTCCCTCTGCGCGCGCGTCCTCGATCTTGTTGTAGAGATCGAAAATCTCGGATTTGACGCGCGCGGTAGCGAGCTCCTGCTTGAGCTCGCCGGCCACTTGTTCGAAAGGTCGAACCTGTTCCGGCTCGATCTTGAGGACCTGCACGAGCACCGTGCCGAAGCGGCCTTGCACCGGCGCGCTGACCTCGCCTTCTTTGAGCGCGAACGCCGCATCGGCCACCGGGCGATCGATCATCGCGGATTTCGGTACGGTCCCGAGGTCGATGTCCTTTTCGCTCTTACCAAGCTCCTTGGCGATCTCCGCAAAGCTCGTGCCCTTCGCGATGCGCTCTGCGGCCGTGCTCACCGCCTCGGCATTGGGAAAGTCGATCTGCAGGATATGGCGCCGCTCGGGCGTGACGTAGCGTGCACGGCGCTCTTCATAAGCGCGCTTGAGATCCGCATCGGAAATTTCGATCCAACGGGCCTGCTCGCTCGGGATCAGCGACACGACGACGAGCTTGCGATATTCGGGCGTGCGGAACAGGATCTTGCGGTCGTCGAAATATTTCGCCAGCGCTTCCGGCGGAGGCGAGGCGATCTCGCCGGCGAGCGCGCGGTTAAGCAGCACATATTCGATCGAGCGCTGCTCGTTCTGATAGCGGTTTACCGCCTCGACCAGCGCTTTCGGTGCGGTCAATCCGGAGGCGATGGTGCCGGCAAGCTCTCGGCGCAGCATTTGGCGGCGCTGTTCGGCCACGAAGCGGGCCTCCGTGTAACCGGCATTACGGATGGTCTGCTCGAAACGGAAGCGGTCGAACTGGCCGTTTGGGCCGCGGAACGCCGGATCGTTGGTGATCAGCTTGGCGACTTCGGAATCGGAAAGCGCAAGACCCAGTGCGCGTGCGCGTTCATCGAGCAAGATCTCCGAGAAGATCTGGCCGATCACCAGTCGGTCGATGCCGGTCGCGCGTGCTTGTTCGGCGCCGATTGGGCGCCCCAGCTGGCGTGAATACTGCTGCAGCCGATCGTTATAGAGCGTCCGGAATTGCTCGACCGTAACCTCGGTACGGCCGATCTTGGCGACCGTCGAGCGGCCGAAACCCCGGAAAATGTCGCCGATACCCCAAATTGCGAAACTGATCACCAAAAAGCCGACGACCGCGGCCATCACCGCTTTGCCGAGCCAGTTGGAAGAGGCTTTTCGCAGCCCTCGAAGCATGCGTCATCCGTGATTGAGAGAACCCGCGGCCAGCCGACGGCTCTTGCATCATAGGGGAGGGCGCCTCCGCATCGCAACATTGCGAAACGGCGCACCTCTGGCGTGGCTGCAGGCGCTCTGCTAACCGCTTGGCTGGATGCGGAAAAAGCACAGGATCGACCATGGTTCGCACGCCGCGCCCGCTGGTGGCGGGGAACTGGAAGATGAACGGCCTGCGCGCCTCGGCGGCGGAGCTCCGCCGGATCATCCAAGGTGCACAGCAGCTCACTGCGGTGGACGTGATGGTATGTCCGCCCGCCACGCTGCTCACTCTGTTTGCGGCGGCGCTCGAGGGGTCTTCCGTCCGTCTTGGCGCACAGGATTGCCACACCGAGGCTAGCGGAGCGTTCACCGGCGACCTTTCGGCCGAAATGCTCAAGGACGCGGGTGCCAGCGCCGTCATCGTCGGGCACTCCGAACGGCGCAGTTATCACCATGAAACCGATGCAGATGTGCGGGCCAAGGCGCTGGCAGCGCGGCGCGCCGGACTTTGCGCCATCATCTGCGTAGGCGAGACCCGCGCTGAGCGCGAGAACGCACGCGCACTCGCGGTGGTAGGCACGCAGCTCGACGGTTCGGTACCGGACGGCGCCACGGCCGAAAATCTGATCGTTGCCTACGAGCCGGTCTGGGCGATTGGCACCGGGCTGACGCCGACGCCGCCCGACGTCGCCGAGATGCACGGGTTCATCCGTCAGCGCCTGCAATCGCGGTTCGCAGAGGAGGGGCAAGCCACGCGTATCCTGTACGGCGGATCGGTCAAGTCGTCGAATGCCAAGGAGTTGATGAGCGTTGCTGACGTTAACGGCGCGCTGGTGGGCGGCGCGAGTCTCAAGGCGGACGAGTTTCTGGCCATTGCCGGCGTCTACCGCTGAGGCGTTAAGAGATGCCACGGCCCCTCCCGCTGCTTCGAAAATCGGACTAATCTCATTCAAAATAAGACGACGGTTTGCCGTCGCACGTGCGGCGCGTGCCTGCACAACCTCAAGGTTGGCACGGCAAAGCAGGGGAGGTTGCCATGGCCGAGAAGAAGATGGCGGACGATAACAATCCGATTGCCCGTCGCAATTTCCTGTTGGGCGCCAGCACCGCCGTTGCCGCCGGTCTCGCGCCGCCCCCCGCCGCAGCAACGCAGCAGGCCGCAAGCGTCGCCTCCAGCGCTCCTGCGCCAGCGAGCGAACCAACATCCTATCTTACGCTGACCGAGACGGAGGCCGCGTTCTTCGCTGCCGCGGCCGACACAATGATTCCGGCGGACGAACTCACTCCCTCCGGCGCCGATTGCGGCATCGTGACTTTCATAGATCGGCAGCTCGCCAGCGCTTGGGGCGGCGGCGCCAAGATGTACCGCAGCGGCCCGTTCCGCAGCGCCAGACCCCAGTACGGCTATCAGCTGCCACTCACGCCGCGGGAGTTTTTTGCCGCCGGCATCCTCGCCACCAATGCCTGGACACGCAATCTCCACGGCAAGGACTTCGACCGGCTCGCCGCCAGCGAGCGCGAGGCGGCCCTTAAGGCACTGGAACAGGGCAGCGCCGCAATCGCCGATTTCGACGGCAAGCAATTCTTCGAGGCGCTCTTGCAAATCACCATGGAGGGCTTCTTCGCCGATCCCGTCTACGGCGGTAATCGCAACAAGGCCTCGTGGCGAATGATCGGTTTCCCTGGACTGCCTGCGGTCTATTCGAACCTAATCGAGGAGTATCGCAACAAGCGCTACGTGGTGGAGCCGCAATCGATCGCCGATTTCTCGTGAGGGGGTCGCAGTCATGGCAACACGATTGAAGGAAGTCGATGCGGTCATGGTCGGCATGGGCTGGACCGGCAGCATCATGGCGCGCGAACTCACCAAAGCAGGACTCACCGTCGTCGGGTTGGAGCGTGGCGAAGATCTTTCGCCCCGCGAGAACTTCGCGCTGCCCGGCGTGCGCGACGAGTTGCGCTATTCATACCGGCTGGAGTTGATTCAGGATCCGGCGCTGGAGACCGTCACCTTCCGGCATCGTCCTTCAGAATCGGCGCTGCCCATGCGTCGCTTCGGTTCGTTCCTGCCAGGCAACAGCGTCGGCGGAGCTGCCAATCATTGGGGCGGACAGCATTGGCGCTATTTGCCGAGCGATCATTTGACGCGAAGTCACATCGTCGAGCGCTACGGCGCCAAGGCCATTCCGGACGATATGCCCATCCAGGATTGGGCCATGGCCTATGACGAGCTCGAACCGTATTACGACCGATTCGACAAGCTCTGCGGCGTTTCCGGGAAGGCCGGTAACCTGCGCGGCGAGAAGATCGAAGGCGGAAACGTCTTCGAGGGACCGCGCAGCAATGAGTATCCCACCCCGCCGCTGGTCATGACCGAATCCGGACTGATGTTTGCGAAGGTCGCGAAGGACCTTGGCTACCACCCATTCCCGCAGCCAGCGAGCAACGCAAGCCGACCGTACACCAATAGCGAGGGCCTCACACTCGGCGCGTGCCAGTATTGCGGCTTCTGCGAACGAAACGGCTGCGAAGCCAACGCCAAGGCGGGACCACAGGTTTGCGTGCTTCCTATGCTTCGCACGGATGCGAAATTCACGCTTCGCAGCCGCGCCTGGGTCAGCCGACTGAGCTATGACAAAGCGGCGAAGAAAGTGACGGGCGTCGTCTTTACCGATACTCGCACCGGCGAGGAATACGAGCAGCCGGCGGGCCTCGTGGTGCTCTCCGCTTACGTCTTCGGAAATATATCGCTGCTGCTCAACTCCGGCATTGGGGAACCATACGATCCCGCTACGGGGAAAGGGGCCGTGGGAAAGAATTACTGTTATCAGCTCTCGCGCTTGGGGGTGACGCTGTTCTTCGAAGATAAGTTCTTCAATCCGTTCATGGGCTCCCCCGGCACGCAGATGGTCATGGACGATTTCAACGGCGACAATTTCGATCACACCGGCCTCGGCTTTCTGGGCGGCTGTAAAATCCAGCTGGGGCATGCCGATGGCCGGCCCATCAGCTATCGGCCCGTCCCGCCCGGTACCCCGCGCTGGGGCGCAGCATGGAAGAAGGCAACCGTGAAGTGGTATCAGCGCGCCGCGCGCATCACATTGTCGGGGTCGAATTACGCCAACCGTTACAACTATATCGATCTCGATCCGACCTATAAGGATCAGCTCGGCCGGCCACTGCTGCGCATGACCTACAATTTCGTCGAGAACGATTACAAGGTGGGGGAGTATTGCATGCGCATCGCCCTCGAGATCGCGCGTGCAATGAAGCCAACTATGATGGGCCCGCCCGGTTTGCGCCGGGGCGACTACGACACGGTACCGTACCAGTCGACCCACAATACCGGCGGCACGATCATGGGAACCGATCCGAAGACGAGCGTGGTCAATCGCTATCTGCAAGCCTGGGACGCCGACAATCTTTTCATCATGGGAGCCTCCACGTTCCCGCAGCAGTCGGCTTACAATCCTACCGGCCCGGTGGGGGCGCTCGCCTATTGGTCGGCGGAGGCCATCGTCACCAGGTATCTCAAGAGTCCCGGTCCGCTGGTGCACGCGTAAGAGGCATGATGTAGGGCGACGTGGATGCCTCGTTGGATCGTAACTGCCGCGTCCGGGGCGTTGCTCCTCGCGCCATCCGCAATTCCGGTCGCCGCCGCCGATGTCGAGCACGGCAAGGCGCTCTATCAAACCTGCATCGCCTGCCACACGGAGCGGCCCGATGCGTTGGGGCCGAGCTTAAAGGGCGTAGTTGGCCGCAGGTCGGCGGCGCTTGAAGATTTCCGCTATTCGAACGCGATGAAGCGGGCCAATCTCATTTGGGATGAAGATAATCTGCGCGCATATATCCAAGATCCCCAGGCGAAGGTGAAGGGTAACCGCATGCCCTATGGTGGCCTCACCGATACCAAGGACATCGACGATATCATCGCCTACCTGAAGGTCCTCAAATAGCCCGCTGTCGCGCCACGCTCCCCGGCGCTCGCGCATAGCCGACCCGCCGGGCCGCTCATCCATGCACATGGAAATGGCCGGCAAGATCCTGTAGACACTGCGCCGACTTCCTATATCAGGCCCGCGCGGCACGCGGCGGAATTCACGCCTAGGCACAACGGTGAAGGCATGCAGACAGTCATTATCGTGATTCATCTGATGGTGGTTGCCGCCATGATCGGTGTCGTGCTGCTGCAGAAGTCGGAAGGAGGTGGGCTCGGTATCGGCTCGACCGGCGGATTTCTGTCGAGCCGGGGGACAGCCAACGTGCTGACCCGGACCACTGCGATTCTGGCCGCGACCTTCTTCGCCACCAGCATGGTGCTCTCGGTTCTCGCCGGTTGGGACCGCAAGCCGCGTTCCATCATCCAGAACACGAGCAGCCCGACCCAGCAGACGCCCGCAGGGCCGCTGGGACAGGGCGGGGGCCTGCTCGATACATTGCGCCAGCAGGAACAGTCGACGCCTCCTGCACCGGGGCCGCAAGTTCCGCGCTCGCAATGAGCAGACCACCAGGGGCCGGGTGACCGGCCCCTTCGCTTGAGGAGCCATGCAGCCGGCGAATGGTAAATTGAGAACTCACATGAAGAGAGCGGCCGATATCTCCATCAGATCGCGAGGATTTTCCGGTATGCGGGTTACGCATGAATGTCGTTGGGAGGGCCCTTTTAGGCTCTCGTCGAATCGGCTCCGCCGCGCTAAACGTTAGGTCCCATGGCGCGGTACATCTTCATTACCGGCGGCGTGGTTTCCTCCCTCGGAAAGGGCCTTGCATCGGCAGCGCTTGGCGCGCTGCTGCAGGCGCGCGGCTACAAGGTACGGCTGCGCAAGCTCGATCCGTATCTCAACGTCGATCCCGGGACGATGTCGCCTTATCAGCACGGCGAGGTCTTCGTCACCGATGACGGCGCGGAAACCGATCTCGATCTCGGCCATTACGAGCGGTTTACCGGCCGGCCGGCGACGCGCCAGGACAACATCACCACCGGCCGGATCTATCAGGAAATTCTCGCCAAGGAGCGCCGCGGCGACTACCTCGGCGCCACCATCCAGGTCGTTCCCCACGTCACCAATGCCATCAAGGATTTCATCCGCGAAGACAACGAGGGCTACGACTTCGTCCTGTGCGAGATCGGCGGCACGGTCGGCGATATCGAAGGGTTGCCGTTCTTCGAGGCGATCCGCCAACTCGGCAATGACTTGCCCCGTCGCCACGCCGTCTACATCCACCTGACGCTCTTGCCCTTCGTCGCCGGCGCAGGCGAGCTCAAGACCAAGCCGACCCAGCACTCGGTCAAGGAGTTGCGCTCGATCGGCATTCAACCCGACATCTTGCTGTGCCGCACCGACCGACCGATTCCCGACGGCGAGCGCGCCAAGCTCGCGCTGTTCTGCAACGTGCGTCCGAGCGCCGTCATCGAGGCGCGCGACGTGGACAACATCTATGCGGTGCCCGAAGCCTATCATGACGCCGGGCTCGACCGGGAAGTGCTGATGGCCTTCGGCATCGAGCCCAAAGGCGAACCCGATCTCGCGCGCTGGCGGCTCATCAACGAGCGGATTCGTAACCCGGAAGGCAACGTAACCATTGCCATCGTCGGCAAATATACCGGCCTCAAGGACGCCTATAAGTCGCTGATCGAGGCGCTCTCACACGGCGGAATTGCCAATAAGGTCCGAGTCAATCTCGATTGGATCGAATCCGAAGTATTCGAGCGCGGGGATCCTGCGCCGTTTCTCGAGAACGTGAACGGCATTTTGGTGCCGGGCGGCTTCGGCCAGCGCGGCAGCGAAGGGAAAATCAGGGCGGTGAAATTCGCCCGCGAGCGTCAGGTGCCGTACTTCGGGATTTGCTTCGGAATGCAGATGGCCGTCATCGAAGCGGCACGAAACCTCTGCGGCATCGAGGAGGCTAACTCGACCGAGTTCGGCGCCACGCCCGAGCCGGTGGTCGGATTAATGACCGAGTGGATGAAAGGAAACGAGCTGCAGACCCGCGGCGTAAGCAGCGATCTCGGCGGCACCATGCGGCTCGGCGCGTATCCGGCGGTCCTCCAGCGCGGCAGCCGTCTATCGCAGATCTACCATGGCGCAACCGAGATTTCCGAGCGGCACCGCCACCGCTACGAGGTCAATACCCACTATAGGGGGCGCCTCGAGCAGCACGGCATGCGCTTTTCCGGCATGTCGCCCGACGGGCTTTTGCCAGAGATGATCGAGTACGAAGACCATCCCTGGTTCGTCGGTGTGCAGTTCCATCCCGAGCTGAAGTCGCGGCCGTTCGAACCGCATCCGCTGTTTGCCTCGTTCGTCGGCGCGGCGGTGGACCAAAGCCGACTCGTGTAGCCAGCCGATTTTTCGCTGACTGCCGAGTTCGAGCGGCGCTGTGTGCGTGCGGCGCGACATCGCCGATTGCCTTTCCTGCCCCTGCCGTTAACGTCGGTCGCCTCGACGTGCATCAGTCAAGAGGCAACGATGATCTATGAATTGAGGATTTATCACTGCGTCAGCGGACGGCTGCCGGCTTTGTTGAAGCGGTTTGAAACCACAACTCTCGAGCTCTGGAAGCGGCACGGCATCCGGCAGGCTGGATTCTGGACGGTGCTGGTCGGAGCGGGCGGAAACCAGGACCTCCATTACCTGCTCGCCTGGGAATCGCTTGCCGAGCGCGAGGCGAAGTGGAACAAATTCATGACCGATCCGGAATGGGTATCCAAGCGCGCCGAAAGCGAACGCGATGGACCGATCATTGCGTCGATCACGAACATGTTCCTGCAGCCGACGGCGTTCTCGGCGGTCAAGTGACGGCGTTCGATGGCGCGCGGCCTCGACCACCTCGTCCATGCGGTGCGCGATCTCGATGCGGTGGTCGAACTCTATCGGCGGCTCGGCTTCACGGTCGGCGCGCGTAACCGGCATGCATGGGGCACTCACAATCATCTGGTCCAGCTTCCCGGCTTTTTCGTCGAGTTGCTGACGGTGGCCGAGCCGGAGAAGCTCGGAAGCGACGTGTTTTCGGCCCTGTTCGGCACGTTCAACCGGATCTTTCTCAAGGAGCAGGAGGGACTCTCAATGCTGATCCTTGAAAGCGACGACGCCACAGCGGATGCCGCACGCTTTCGTTCGGTCGGGATCGGCGTCTCGGATGCCATGCGCTTCGAGCGCGAGGGCAAACGACCGGACGGCTCGACGGTCAAGGTCGGTTTCTCGCTTGCGTTTGCGCGCGATGGCAAGGCGCCGGCTATCGGCTTTTTCGCTTGTCAGCAGCACTTTCCGGAGAATTTCTGGAACCCGGCATTCCAGCAACATGCCAACACGGCAAGCCGCATCGAGGCCGCGGTGCTGGTCGCCGAAAATCCGAGCGAACATCGCGCGTTCCTCTCCGCCTTCTCGGGCGCGCGCGATCTCTCGGTAACGCCGAGCGGCATCACGGCGTCGACGCCGCGCGGCGACATCAGCGTGACGGACCCGGAGGCCTTTCGCAGTCGTTTCGGGACGGAGCCGCCCGATGTGTCCCGCGGTGCGCGGCTCGCGGCCATGCAATTCCGTGTGCGCGACCGCGCCGCGCTGAGTGCTGCGTTGACGGCAGGCGAGATCGGGGCTTTCTCGCGCATGGGTGCAACGATTGTCGAGCCGCAGAGCGCCCTTGGCGCAACGCTCGTGTTCCACTAGCGCGCAGCGATGAAGTGCGCTGACGATGCTCAACCGATATCCGTTCGGTTGACCGCTAAATTCGAGCGGCGCATGGTCGAGCCATGAGTGTTGCGTCCGCCCCCAATGCGATCGTCGCCATCGGCACGGCGCGCTTCGGCAACAGCCTGCCGCTCGCGCTGATCGCGGGGCCGTGTGCGCTGGAGAGCCGCGCGCACGCGCTGGAAATGGCCTCGGCGCTGAAGGAGCTCACTGCCAAAATCGGAATCGGCTTCGTCTACAAGACGTCGTTCGACAAGGCCAACCGCACCAGCGGGAAAAGCCAGCGCGGTTTGGGGCTCGATCGCGCTTTGCCGATCTTCGCCGAAATCCGCCAGAAATTTGGTGTGCCTGTTCTCACAGACGTCCACGAGGCACAGCAATGCGCAGCGGTTGCCGAAGTCGTCGACGTGCTGCAGATCCCCGCATTCCTGTGTCGACAGACCGATCTTCTTGTTGCGGCGGCTGCGACCGGGCGCGTGATCAACATCAAGAAGGGCCAGTTCTTGGCGCCGTGGGACATGACGAACGTTGTCGCCAAGGTGACCGGCGCCGGCAATCGCAACATCCTGGTGACCGAGCGCGGCGCATCGTTCGGCTACAATACGCTCGTCTCCGACATGCGTGCGCTGCCGATCCTCGCGCGCACCACCGGAGCACCGGTAATCTTCGATGCCACCCATTCCGTGCAGCAGCCGGGCGGGCAGGGCACCTCCTCCGGTGGCGAGCGCGAATTCGTCCCGGTGCTGGCGCGCGCCGCCGTTGCCGTTGGCGTCGCCGGCGTCTTCATCGAAACCCACGACAATCCCGATCAAGCCCCGTCGGACGGCCCCACCATGGTCCCCCTCAAGCAGATGGACGGGCTCCTGGGCCGGCTTGTCGAGTTCGATAGACTCGCGAAGAATTCAAGATAAGCCGCTCGAAATCATCGAGTTCACCATCCCGTCCGTCCTAAAAATCGCCGCCCTCGTGGTTTTTGCGCAAACCGTATTCACGCGCGCGGTCGATCCCGTCATTCCCATGATCGCGGAAGGTCTCGCCATCGATGTGAAAACGGCCGCGCTGCTGTCGAGCGCCTACACGTTTCCCTATGCGCTTGTGCAACCCGCACTGGGCGTCACCGGCGATTTCTTAGGCAAGACGCGGCTGATGAATTTCTGCGTGCTGGTCGTCGCGTTATCGGGGCTCGTCTGTGCGGTAGCGACGACTTTCTCGCTGCTCGTCGTCATGCGGATCGTGGCGGGGCTGGTGGCGGGGGGCGTGTTTCCCATAGCGCTGGCTCTCATCGGCGACCTCGTCCCGATCAATCAGCGTCAGGTCGCAATCGGCCGGTTGCTTGCTGTGGGACTGACAGGCAACCTCGTGGGCGCCTCGATCGCGGGCGTGATCGGTGACGTGTTCGGCTGGCGCGGCGTCTTCGCAATTCTGGGCGCGTTCGGATTTATCGTGGCGATCGTGGCATTCTTCGCCTTCCGCGGCATTGCGACGCCGGCACCGGCGCCTTTCAATCGCGCGGCAGTGCTGGCCAATTTCCGCAGCATCTTTGCCGATCCGCGCGCCAAGGTCTGTTTCACGTCCGTGTTCTTCGAAGCAGTCTTCATCCACGGGCTCTTTCCTTACGTGGCTCTCCTGCTGCTCGCCATTGGCGAGACGCGCGCTTCGGTCGCTGGGCTTCTGATCGCCACCTTCGCCGTCGGTGGAGTCCTCTATTCGCTCTCCGTTCCAGCCCTCATCGCCAAAGTGCGCGAGCAGCATCTCATGGTGGCCGGCGGAGCGCTGGCCGCCGCCGGTCTCGTCCTTATCGCGCTCCATTTCCCATGGATTTGGCAGATCGCCATCTATGCCATGTTCGGATTCGGCTTCTACCTCCTGCACGGCTGTATCCAGGTTCACGTCACCGAACTGTCGCAGACAGCGCGCGGCGCGGCCGCATCCTTACACTCATCCTCCTTTTACCTGGGCCAAGCCGTCGGACCGGTGATCTATGGTTATGGTTTTGCCCATGGCGGGCCGGAGCCAAGCATTTTCGTCGGCGCGGCCGTGGTAATGGCGGTGGGCATTGTCTGCTCGCGGCTGCTGCGCCACCGGGCCACAGATTCGGATTGAGATCCGACGCTGCCGCGCACAGCCGATGCGCCGCAAGCGCCCTTGTGCAACGGCGAGGGAATGCCCATCATGGGTTCGACGGCCTGGGGTGCCGCGCTAACGCGGCTGAGATCATACCCATGGAACCTGTCTGGGTCATTCCAGCGAAGGGAGCCGCCGCTTGCCGAACCGCCCAGCACCCCATCTCAGCAGGCCCAAGGTCGCCATCATCGGTGCCGGGGTCGTCGGGCTTGCCATTGCCTGGCGGTTGGCAGCCCGCGGAGTGTCGGTCCAAGTCTTCGACCGAGGTGCGGCCGGCGCC
>DASQXF010000011.1:0-3825 GCA_035639895.1 Xanthobacteraceae bacterium | reverse complement strand
GGCCCGATGATCGTACCGGAGCCGCCGACGATCGCCATCAGTGACACCTCGACGGAAATCTGAAACGAGGCTGCGACCGGGTTGATGAAACGGTTGTAGTAGACATAGAGCACGCCGGCGAGGCTCGCCATGGCGCCCGAGATCACGAACGCGACGTAGAGGTGCTTGGTCGTGCGATAGCCGAGGCTGCGCATGCGGCTTTCGCTCGCCTTGATGCCGCGTAGCGACAGCCCGAACGGCGATCGGATGAGAATGCGATAGCCGAGCGCACAGAAGAGCACGACGGCAAGGACGAAATAATAGTAGGCGGTCTGCGAGGCGATTGTGACGCTGCCGATCGACGGTGGCGGCACATTGGTGATGCCGTTGTCGCCGCCGGTGAAGGATGCCCAGCGATAGACGGCACCCCAGATGATGTAACCCAGTGCGATCGTAATCAGGATGAAATAGACGCCGCGGGTGCGCACCGAGGCGCCGTAGAGGATCGCGAGCAACGTCCCGGCAAGAATTCCGGCCGGCGCAGCCAGGAGCGTCGGCACCCCGTGGCGAGCCTGCAGGATCGCGGTGGTGTAGGCCGCGACCGCAAAAAACGACGCGTGGCAGAGCGAGTAGAGGCCGGCGTGGCCGAGCAGGAGATCGACCGAGAGCGCGAGCAGGCCGTAGATATAGATTTGCGTGATCAACGTCATCCAGAACTGGCCGACCGCGAGCGGCGCCAACAGCGCTGCCGCGAGCGCGACAAGTCCGAGAACGATGCGGTACGATCCCACGTTCAGCTTTCCCTGCCGAAGATTCCTCGCGGCCGGAACAGCAGCAGGATCGCCATCGGGCCGAACAGGACGAAGTAGGAGAATTCGGGCAGCAGCCATCGGCCGTAGGCGTCGAGCAGCCCGACGATGAGCGCACCGATCATCGCCCCTTCCAGGCTCCCGAGCCCGCCGAAGATGACCACCACCAGCGCGTAGATCAGGATTTCCCATTCGGCGCCGGGATAGAGGGTGAGGAACGCGCCGCCGACCACGCCCGCCATGCCGGCGAGGAACGACGCCATCGCGGATACGAGCACGAACAGCCGGTCGATGTTGATGCCGATGGCGCTTACGGTCTCGCGGTCATCGACACCGGCGCGAACGACCGCGCCAATCTGCGTCTTGTGATAGATCAGCCAAAGTGAGAGGCCGATCAGTATTCCGAACAGGATCAGGACAAATCGGTAGGTCGGATAAATGATCCCACCGGGCAGTTCGATCGCGCCGCGCAGCTCGATTGGCGTCGGCACCTTGAGATTGTCTCCACCCCAGATCTTGAGCGCGATGTCGCCGATGACGAAGGCGATCCCGACCGTGAGAAGAACCTGCGCGAGGTGATTTTCGCCGGTGCGGCGGATGAAGTGACGATCGATCAGGTACCCGACCGGAATGATGGCGAGGCCGCCACCGAGCACACCAAGAGCGAAGCTTCCGGTATATCGTGTGATCGACAAGCCAATGTAGCCGCCGAGCAGATAGTAGGCGCCGTGCGCCATGTTCACGACGCGCATCAAGCCGAAGCTGAGCGTGAAGCCGCTGGCGAGCAGGAACAGGAGGGCGGCGAACGAGATGCCGTTGATCGCCTGCAGGACGCCGCTGTTCATGAGAAAGCTGGGACCGGATTGCCGCGCACGGGCGCGGCGCCGTGCAACCGGCGGCGCCAGGGGCGCCGCCGGAATCTGAGACGGGCGGTTAGCGCTTGTACGGACCCCGCTTGAGGAATTCCTCCGGCGTCCAGGTCCAGAACTGCGAGACGTTCTCGTAGGTCTTGAACGGAACGTTGGTCAGCACCTCGCCAACGACCGGATGTTTGATCTTCTGAATGCGCGTGATGTACACGTTCTGGATCGGGTTGTCGTAGTCGTCCAGCTTGAGCGTCCCGCGCGGCGCCTTCACGGTCGATCCGCGCATCGCGGCAAGGAACGCTGTCCGGTCCTCGACATTTCCCTTGATCTGCTCGATCGCGGTGCGCGTCCACAAGCTCGCCGTATACGCCGACTCCGAGAACCAGGACGGCAGCCGCTTGTGCTTCTTGGCGAAGGCGTCGACGAATGCCTTGTTCTCCGGCGTGTCGAGGCCGGCCGCATAGTGCAGCGAATTGCCGATCATGCCGATGGCGCGGTCGTCCATCTGCGGCAGCACGTCCTGATGCATCCAGTAAGCGCCGTAGATCTTGTACTTCTTGTCCATGCCGAAGCTGAACCAGGCTTCGAACAGCCGGACACGATCCGCACCGACCACGACCGCGACGACGGCGTCGGAGTCCGGCGTGATGGATGCGACGGTGGGGCCATAGTCCTTGGTGCCGATCGGATTCCAGATGATCTTCGCCACCTTGCCGCCAGCCTGCTTATAGGTCTCGACCGCGCCGAGGGTCACTTCGTGGCCCCAGGTGTAGTCCTGGCCGATAAAAGTGACGTTGCGCGCCCCAAGCTCCTTGTACAGATAGTCGCCGAATGGGTGACCGATCTGACTCGCGGACACCGCCGTTCGCACGACCGTGGGCGTGCGATCCCATTTTGTGACGTTGTCTGCGCCGGCCGTGTCCATCACGAGCGGGACGCCGGTTTCCTTGCTGACCTGTGCCACCGCCGGCCCTTCATGCCCGCACAGCGGGCCGATCATGATATGCACCTTCTCCTGATGGACGAGGCGACGCGCTTGGGTGATCGCCTGATCGGGATTGCAGGTCGTATCGGCGATCACGTACTCGACCTTGCGGCCGGCGGCCTCTTGGTTGACTTGCTCCCAGAACAGCTTGAAGCCGTCGACCATATCAATGCCCGGCGTTGCCAGCGGGCCGGTTAGCGGAACGAGCAAACCGATCTTGATCGGACCGCCCTGCGCGTAAGCCGCCGTGCCGAGAATTGCCGCAAGCAGCAACGCGCCTGCCGCGCGCACGAAATTGCGATACAGAACTGCAATGATCATGATTCCTCCCGATGGCCGTCTTCGATCGTGCCCCGCTACGCCATGGCCGTGGCTAAGCGGGTTGAATTCATGCTAGCACGAGTTCAGCCTTTCATACATTACAGTACGGGGATGCCGAATGGTCGCGGGGTGGACAAGGCCGAAATGACCGACGGATCGGGCCTCCGATTCGGCAGCGGGCGCGGTGCAATCCGCAGCGAAGATGCAGCGCTCGTGACCGGCGCGGGACAATTCACCGACGACATCAACTTACCGGGGCAGGCTTACGCCGCGTTCGTGCGCGCGTCGGTTGCGCACGCGACGATCCGAAAGGTGGACGTTGTAGCGGCGACCAGGATGCCGGGCGTTCTTGCGGTGATCACCGGGCAGGACATCGCCGCGGAGAATATCGGCGGCATAGCCCCGGTCGCTTCATTCGACGGGCGCGACGGCAAGCCGATGTACCAAGCCAACATGCCGGTCCTCGCCCGCGACCGCGTCCGCTTCGTCGGTGAAGCCGTTGCGATGGTGGTCGCGGAGACGCCCGGCCAGGCGCTGGATGCGGCCGAAGCGGTCGATGTATCCTTCGATCAGCTTGCAGCGGCTGCCGACGTGGAGCGCGCCATCGCGTCGGGCGCTCCCGCGATCTGGCCGGAGGTGCCGGACAACGTTGCACTCGACTGGGAGCACGGCGACGCGGCGGCGGTTGCTGCCGCATTCGCGCGCGCCGCCCACGTCGCACGCGTGCGGCTGATGGATACTCGTCTCGCTCCGAGCGCGATGGAGCCGCGCGCCGCCATTGCAAGTTTCGATCCGCAGTCGCAGCGCTACACGCTGATCGCGCCCACCCAGGGCGTAGCCGTCGTGCGCAAGGTGCTGGCCGAGG
>DASQXF010000010.1:0-2350 GCA_035639895.1 Xanthobacteraceae bacterium | reverse complement strand
CGGGGAGCCGCCCCACTGCGCCAACACGATGAAGCTGCCGATCACCAGCACCAACCCCACGACCAGCAGCCAAGCCAGGCGCGGCAGGCTCCAGGAATCGGGATGCAGCACGCCCGCGCGCGTTGCCCACAAGAAGAGGGCATAGACGAGGAACGGTGCCAGAAACAGCGCAATCTCGGTAAGGACGGGGCGGATCATCGCTCTGCTGTCCCGGGGCGAAGGCCTCAAGTCAACCATGCTCGGTTCCGAGCTTTGCACAACAGCTGATTCCATTTCGCCGAATCGGCCTACCCTTCATAAATCCGCTCGTACAAATTCCGCAAAATCCCCGCGGTCACGCCCCAGATGTAGCGCTCGCCGAAGGGAATGGCGTAGTACCTGCGGGTCACGCCCTTCCAATCGCGGCTGTGGAGCGCGTGGTTCTGCGCGTCCATCAGGAAGGCGAGCGGCACCTCGAAAGCCTCGGCGACTTCCGCCGCGCAGAGCACGAGCTTGTAGTCGGGACGGACACGCGCGACGGTCGGCAAAATGCGGTAGCCGGAGAAGGTGAGATAAAGGTCGAGGTAGCCGATCGGCTCGATCAGCCCGCGCGCGAGCCCGATCTCCTCTGCCGCTTCGCGCAGCGCGGCATCGGCCGGCGTGCGATCCTGCGGATCGATCTTTCCGCCGGGGAACGCGATCTGCCCGGGATGGCTGGGAAGCTCGGTTCGCAATGTGAGCAACACGGTGGGCTCGCTGCGGTCGACGACCGCAACGAGGACAGCGGCTGGCCGGGTCGCCTTCACGCCGGCCCGTTCCCACGACACGGGATCGAGATCGAGATCGCCGCGCTTGGCTTGCGCCGCGATATCATTGAGCGCGGCCGGCACATCCAGGGTGAGGCGCGCGCGGGCGCGACGAAAGAAGTCGTCGCCCATTGCGCCGCTCCGCAGCGCCGCATCCGTCATCGGAAATCCCGCAAGCTCGCGGCCGGTGCCATGGCGAAGAACTCTCCCCCCGAGACAACTCCGAACATGCGCTCCCCGCCAATCTCTCGCTCCTCGCCGAGTTCGACGAGATCGTAGAACAGCGCGCGCGTCACCTTTGCCCAGAGATCGCGGCGAACGTGGAGATATGGCTTGAGCCCGCCGGTCTCCGGCTCGGGCTCAAACCGCAGCGCGTGGCCGCGTCCGCACGTCACCCAGTCATCGACATTGGTGCGGAAATGCAGCAGCTGGCCCTGCTCGTCCTGCTCCGCCCTGAGCTCGACGGCGAGGAACGGCGCATCTTCGACGATGATCCCGCATTTCTCGACCGGGGTGACGAGGAAATACTTGTCGTCCTCGCGCTTGAGGATCGAGGCGAAGAGCTTCACGAGCGCCGGCCGTCCGATCGGAGTCTTGAGATAGAACCAGGTGCCGTCCGCCGCGATGCGCATGTCGAGATCGCCGCAAAAGGGCGGATTCCACAGGTGCACCGGCGGCGGTCCCTTGCGCGAGGCCTCACGCGCCACGCCGGCGATGACGTCGAGCCCGCGCCCCGCCTGTTCCGTCTGCTGCGTCATGGCTTCGATCTGTGCCCGAACTGCTCGCCGATCAAGTGTAGCATTTTCGGCGGCGCAGCCGGCGCGGCAGGGCAGCGCGTTTTTCGGATGCGTCGCGGCGCAATCAGCGCGGGCTCCGGCGACTCAGATCTCGATGTGGAAGCCCACGTCCAGCACCCGGTCATGCGGCAGTTTGAAGAAGTCGGGAGCCCGGCTCGCGATTCGGGTGAGAAATGCGTAGATCGCAAACGGCACCGCCCCCATCGCCGACTTCCTTGCGCGGCGGACCACGATTTCGTGCGCGATGTAATAATGCACTTGGTCGAGGTCGACCTCGAAGCCATGCATCTTGCAGCTCTTGAGCGCGACCGGAATGTCCGGGGCCTGCATGAAGCCGAGCCTAATCTGAATGCGATAGATGCCGTGGCCGAGCGATTCGATGACATGGCGCTCTGCGAACGGGACCCGCGGACGCCGGTCGGCAACGAAGGTCAGCAGGATCATCGTCTGCTGCAGCACGCTGTTTTGCTTGACATGGTGCTGCAGTATTGGCGAAGCGCCGTGCGCGACCTTGGTCAGCCACACGCCCACACCCGGCGGTCGCGCCACCACTATCTTCTCGACAGTGGCGACGAACTCGTCGAGCGGCATCGACATCTCCTGCAGGCGATGATGCACGAGGAAGGAGCCCTGGCGCCAGCAGAGCATCAACCACACCATGGCGCCGCCGACGGTGAGGGAAAACCAGCCGCCGTCGACGATCTTCAGCGAGTTGGACGCGAGGAAGGTCGCGTCGACTGCGCCGAAAACCACGATGATGAAGACGGC
>DASQXF010000009.1:0-5174 GCA_035639895.1 Xanthobacteraceae bacterium | reverse complement strand
TACTAGGCTCACGACGCGTCGAATCCCTCCGCAGCGATGACGGCGAGCTTGTCCGGCGCGAGCACGGCGAGGCCTCCGCGCTCGAGCTTTATCCAGCCGCGCTTTTCCCACGTCCGCAGCTGCTTGTTGGTGCTCTCGCGCGACATGCCGATCATCTGGCTGATCTCGCGCTGCGTGATCGCTGCTTTGCGCCGTGGCGCGGAACCCGCTTCCTCCCCGCCCGTCAGCTGGAGCAAAGTCTTTGCCAGGCGCGTCGGCAAGTTGAGGAAGGTAATGTCTTGGACCTGCTCGCTGGTGTGGCGCAGCCGCGAGCAGAGAATCTCGATGAACTTGAGCATCACCTCCGGCTGGCCGGTCAGAAATGGAACGAAATCACGACGCTCGATGACGATAAGCTCGCAGTCGGACATGGCGGTGGCATCGGCGGTGCGCGGGCGGCCGTCGAGCAAGGCGATTTCGCCGAACACCTCGCCCTCGCGAAACACGTTGAGCACGATGTCCTTGCCTTCGGCGGACGCGACGCTGACTTTGACGCTCCCGGCAAGCACGCCCATAAGGCCGGTGCCGGGATCTCCTTTCGCGAAAATGGCGGTTCCCCGCGCCACCCGTCGCGTCTTCATGTAGGAGCCGAGGCGCTCGATCACCGCCGAAGGCAGATCGCGAAACAGCGGATGGCTGCGCAGCAAGGACAACTTGTCACGTGGGCGTGCCGCCGGCTGGCTGCCGCTCGGAGTCGACATGAGGTCCCCCGTCCCAACGATGATGCGGCTCGAGTGTGCGCTGGAGCACGCCCGGCGAGCTCTCGTTGAAGCAGTAGTATACCTCATTGCTATCGATTCGCGCCGCGGTTTACCGAACGCGCGAGGTTGCTCCTTAAAAGACGCCAACCTCGCGGATGCACGCGGGAAGTGCATTCGGGAGCACCATCGTACCGGAGGAAAAATCGTTTGGTCTGTGAGCTGCCTCACCGTCGGAAGTCCGTGTCGATGGCAAGGTGCCACGCGAGGGCAACCGATTGGCGAGGTGGGCTATGCAAATGCACCAGATCCGCTATTTCCTGGCGCTCTGCGAGGAGCGCAATTTCACGCGGGCGGCCCGACGCTGCGGCGTGTCCCAACCCTCGCTGACCAACGCGATCATCGGACTTGAGAGGGAGCTGGGCGGCGCGCTTTTCCAACGCAAACCAACGGTCGCGCTGAGCGTGCTCGGCCACGCCGTATACCCCTATTTCCAGCGTATCGCGGAAAACGCGGATCATGCGCGTGGCGCCGCGCAAGCGTTGGCCGATGTGCGGCCGGCAACGTCCGCATCGCTGAACCAACACACAACGAGCGCGCCATGTCCGTCGACCTGATCGCAGCCGCGCTGATCCTCGCTTTTGTCGTTGTCGTGGTGCTCGGGCACGTTCTGGTCATCGCCGCCATCTACAGAATTCTGCGCGAGAATCATGCCGCTGGTGATCGCAGGGCGATAACTGACCCGACGACCGGCAACGAGGAGGCCAAACGCGCCGCCGGCGCGGCAAATCTCGGCGACACTATCGAGCCGCAGGAGGCCAATGCTGTCGAGGCTCGTTGGATTTCACGATCCGCTGGTGCGCGCCATAGCCGGGACCGAACGTTGCAGCCCGCGGTGGAGTAAACCCGCCTTGACCGGGTGCTTCTGCCCGAGACCGGAGGCGCCGGGTGTCGCTTCACTCCACCGGCGACCTGATATGCGCTTGTGTGATGGCGTAGCCCATCCCTAAAATCCGCCGGCAAGCGGCGCGCGCTCGCAGAGCGCCGGCGGAGGACGAGCAAAATGCGCCGCGTTGGGCGGGCCGTGATCTGCGCTTGTGCTCTCGCCGTCCTCGCAGGAGGTGCGCGGGCGCAGACCTATCCGTCGAAGCCGATCCGCATCGTCGTCCCTTACGCGCCCGGCGGTTTGACCGACGTGGTCGCACGCCTTTATTCCGAACAATTGCGCCAGAGCCTCGGCCGGAGCGTGTTCGTGGAGAACAAGCCCGGCGCCTCGGGCATCATCGCGATCGAGGAGATGGCCCGCGCGCGGCCCGACGGCCACACCCTCATGATCGGCAACATCTCGACCAATGCATTGACGCCGGTCCTCCTCGCGAAAAAGATGAAAATCGATTACGAGCACGACGTGCAGATCGTCACCCCGTTGGCGGACGTCCCGGTCTTCTTTCTCGCGACGACGACGAACTTTCCGCCTCAGACGTTTGCCGACTTTCTCGCCTATGCCCGCAGCCACCCCGGCAAGGTCCGTTACGGCAGCGCGGGTGTCGGCAGCTACCAGCAGATCAATACCGAAATCCTCGCCAAACGCGTGGGTCTCGATCTCATCCACATTCCCTTCAAGGGCGGCGGCGCCGAAATACTCCGCGATCTCGCCAACGGTGATATCCAGGTATCGTGGTTCAACATCACCAACCCGGTCGGAATGATGAAAGCAGGCCGCGTACGCGCACTGGCGGTGGCGGCCGCGCAGCGGCTGGCGCAGCATGCGGACGTTCCCACGCTGGCCGAGGTTGGATTCCCGGGTGTCCGCGCCGCGCAGTGGGTTGCGGCCTTCGCACCAGCGGGGGTGCCGGCCGACATCATCGCGACGCTGCACAAGGCGTTCGTCGCCGCGATGAGTGTGCCCGAGATGCAGGAGGCTTTCGCTCGCGGCGGAATGCTCGCGCCGCGACCATCCGCGCTCGCCGATCCCAAGGCTTGGCTGCGTGAGGAAATGACGAGCTGGAAGCGCGATGTCGAGGACACCGGGATCGTCGTGGAAGAATGAGCCTGAAGATCGGAATCCTGCCGGGCGATGACATCGGCCTCGAAGTCGTTCCCGAATGCATCAAGGTGATGAAGGCCGCCGCGGCGCGCGAACGGCTCGATATCGACTGGCGGCCGCTGCCCATCGGCAAAAAGGGGCATGAAGAGCACGGCCATACGCTTCCGGCGCTGACCGAACAGGCGTTGCGCGAGCTCGACGGCTGGATCATGGGTCCGATCGGGCATGCCGCTTATCCGCGCGGCGATCCGACGTGGGTGATGCCGCCGGTGCGCAAGAAATTCGATCTGTTTGCGGCGGTGCGCCCGGCGCTTTCTCATCCCGCGATTCCGTCCATCCACAAGAACGTGGACATCGTGTTTCTACGCGAGCTCACCGAAGGCTTGCTCTATTCCGAAACCGTCATCGCCGGCCTGCCGGAGTTTCGGCCCAACGACGACATCACGGTCGCCATGCGTGTGATCACGCGGAAAGGATCGAACCGCGTCGCGCGGGAAGCCTTCGAGATCGCCCGCACCCGCGCACGCAAGAAGGTGACCGCCGCGCACAAGGAGCCGGTCTACCGGCTCGCATGCGGCATGTTCGCCGAGGAATGCCGCAAGGTTGCGCGCGATTATCCCGACGTGACCTTCGAGGAGATGATGATCGATTCGATTTCGATGAAGCTCGTGACCGCGCCGCAGCAGTTCGACGTGGTGGTGACGACCAATCAGTTCGGCGACATCTTGACCGATATCGGCGCGGGCTTGGTCGGCGGGCTGGGTTTGGCACCCGGGCTGTGCGTCGGCGAGCGGCAGGCGATGGCGCAGGCAACCCACGGCTCGGCGCCCGACATTGCAGGACGCAACATCGCCAACCCGTATGCCATGATCACGTCGGGGCAGATGCTGCTCGCCTGGCTCGGCCGCAAACGCAACGAGCCCGGGGCAACCGCCGCCGCCGAACGCATCCTGGCGGCGGTCAGGGCGGTGATTTCCGGGCGCAAGCACCTGACCCGCGATCTTGGCGGAGACGCCAGCACGACGGAAATGGGAGACGCCATCGCCGCGGCTGTGCAAGGATGAGATGCATCGTTTGTCGTCATTCCGGGGCGCCGCACCGCAGGCAAGTTTACGCAGCCTGCGCAAGCTTGGCTGCGTTGCGGCGAGCCCGGAATCCATAACCATGGCCGGTGATTATGGATTCCGGGCTCCCTCGCTGCGCTCGGGCTCCGGAATGACGGCCGAGGGATCGACGCAAGTCTTGAATTGGAGGACGACCATGCGCATTCATCTCGCCAAGCTCGCGGCGGCGCTCGTGCTTGCCGGCACCATGCCCGCGCCCGTTTTGGCGCAGGCGCCGGCGCAACAATGGCCGCAGCGCGCGATCAAAATGATCGTGCCGTTCCCGGCGGGCGGCGGCACCGATTTCATCGCGCGAGTTGCCGCCAAGCACCTCTCCGACCGGCTCGGCCAGCAGGTGTTCGTCGAGAATCGCGCCGGCGCCAACGGCGCGATCGGCCTGCAGGCGCTCATGCAATCCGATCCCGACGGCTATACGATCTCGACCTGCTCCGACACGCCGCTGGTCGTCAATCCATCGCTTTACGAGAAGCTCCCTTACGCTTCGTTGCGCGATTTCGTCCCGGTGGCGACGATGGTGCGGTTTCCGGGAATGCTCGCCGTGCACCCATCCGTGCCGGCGCGTTCGGTGGCGGATTTGATCGCGCTGGCGAAGGCGAAGCCGGCCGCGCTGACCTATGCCTCCGCCGGGGTCGGCAACTTCAGCCATCTGGCGATGGAGCTGTTTTCCCAGGCCACCGGGGTGAAGCTTCTGCACGTGCCGTACAAGGGCACCGGGCCGGCATCGCTCGCGCTCATCGGTGGCGAGGTGCAGATGGGTTTCAATAACGTTCAGACGCTGCTGCAGTCCGTGCAGGCCGGGCAATTGGTCGCCCTGGCGGTCGCCGAACCCAAGCGCATGCCGGCGCTGCCCGACCTGCCGGCGGTCGCCGAAACCGTGCCGGGATTCGAAATGGCGCCGTGGGTCGGCATCATCGCGCCGGCACGCACGCCGAAGGAGATCGTGGAGCGCCTCTCGCAGGAAACGCTCGCGATCATGCGCGACCAACAGGTGGTCAAGCAGCTCACCGAGCAGCAGGTGACGCCGTTTCCGCTCGGCCCCGATCAGCTCGGCGAGCTCATCCGCAAGGACCTCGACAAATGGGCGGGCGTAATCAAGACCGGCGGCATCAAGGGGGAGTGATTTCGTAACGGCGGATGTGACTGTCGTCCCCGCGAAAGCGGGGACCCATGATCACTGGCCTCTGGAATATGGGTTCCCGCTTTCGCGGGAACGACGGCAACAAACAACGCCGCCGCCGTATACGGAGCTTGGAGACACTGCATGTA
>DASQXF010000008.1:0-2010 GCA_035639895.1 Xanthobacteraceae bacterium | reverse complement strand
GCCGGGCTTGGCCTTGGCCAGCACGACGAGATCCGCCACCGATTGCGCGGGCAACGAGGGCGTCACCACGAGCACGTAGGGTGTCGCGACAACAAGCGCGAGCGGCACGAAGTCGACGGCCGGGTCGTACGGCAGCTTCTTGTGCAAGGCGACATTGATCGCCATGACCGGAGAGGGCGCCATGAGGATGGTGTAGCCGTCGGGTACCGCGCGAGCGACGGAAAGCGCCCCGATAACTCCACCACCGCCCGGCCGGTTCTCGATCACGAACGGCTTGCCGAGCCGGTGCTCCAGCCGTTGTCCCAACATCCGCGCCAGGAATTCCGTGCCGCCGCCGGGCGCAAACGGCACGACGAAGGTGACCGGGCGTGTGGGATAGGGGTCAGCATTCGCGCCTGGACCTGTCACTGCGACCAGCAGCAGCCCAGATGCGAGCAGCGTTTTCATGCCGACTGCGCGATGCCCGTCACTGCACATCGCCTTCCGCGACCTCCTCCTCCTCGACGCCGAGGTAGGCGGCAATGACCCTAGGGTCGTTGCGAATATCCTCCGGTGTGCCGTCCGCGATCTTTTGCCCGTGGTCGAGCACGATGATGTGGTCGGATATCTCCATCACCACCGTCATGTCGTGCTCGATGAGAAGGATCGAGGTGGCGTGCTCGTCACGGATGGCGTGCAGATAGCGGCCGAGCTCGGCGCTTTCGCTCGGATTGAGGCCGGCGGCCGGTTCGTCGAGGCAAAGCAGCACAGGGTCCGTGCACATCGCGCGGGCAATCTCCAGCCGTCGCTGCGCCCCATAGGGCAATTCGCCAGCCAAGTCGTCGGCACGCTCGGTAAGCGCGATCCGATCCAGCCAATAGCGCGCCTTGTCGATCGCGGCGCGCTCTGCCCGCGCATAAGCGCGCAGGCCGAGCGCGCCGAGCACGGTATATCCGGATGCCCACATCAGCGGATTGTGCTGGGCGACAAGCAGATTTTCCAAGACCGTCATGCCCTGGAACAAGCGGATGTTCTGGAACGTGCGGGCGACACGGGCCCGCTGCGTGACCAGGTAGTCGGGCATGCGCTCGAGCAGAAACAGAACGCCGTCGCCGCGGCTGGCGCTGCGCGTGCCGCGGTCGGTCAGCGCATCGAGCTCGTCCCACACGCCGGGATCGCCGAATTGCAGGGCGATGCGCCCCCCGCTCGGTTTGTAAAAGCCGGTAATGCAGTTGAACACGGTGGTCTTGCCGGCGCCGTTGGGTCCGATCAGCGCGGTGATATCGCCTTTTTGGGCGGCGAAGGAGAGGTCGTTGATCGCCACCAGGCCGCCGAAGCGCATGCTGAGATGCTCGACGTGAAGGATAGGCGCGAAGCTCGCGGATGCCCTCGCATTCGGGCTCGCGCCGGTCATCGCCGCGTCATGGTTTGCGAGGCTCATCCGTGGCGCTCCCGGGCGAGCGAAGGCTCCGCGCCCTGCGTTTTCCGCTCGCCGAAGAACGAAAAGCGAGGCGCGTTGAGGAACGTCGAGGGTTCGCGGGTTGCGATCAGCCCGCGCGGCCTCCAGACCATGATCAGCACCATCGCGAAGCCGAACAGCAGCATGCGATATTGGGTCGGATCGAAATTGCTGCCGAACACGAGCTTGAGAAAGTCGAGCTCGCGCATGATCTCGGTGCCGCCGATCATGATCACGGCGGCGATCGCCACGCCGATCAAGCTGCCCATGCCGCCGAGCACCACGATGGCGACGATCACCGCCGATTCCATGAAGGTGAAGCTTTCGGGCGAGATGAAGCCCTGTCGGGCGGCGAAGAACGACCCGGCAAAGCCCGCGAACATGGCCCCGATGGCGAAGGCGGTGAGCTTGGTGTTGGTGGTGTTGATGCCGAGCGAGCGGCAGGCGATCTCGTCCTCGCGCAGCGCCTCCCAGGCGCGCCCGAGGGGCAGCCGCCGGATGCGCAGCGTGACGAAGTTGGTGATCAGCGCCAGGACCAGGATCAGATAGTACTGGAAGAAGATGCGCTGATT
>DASQXF010000007.1:0-2966 GCA_035639895.1 Xanthobacteraceae bacterium | reverse complement strand
CTTCTTCTGCGCTGCCGACATCGCCGCGTAGGTGCGCGGGCTCATCAGCCACTGGAACGTGACGGTGTGGAGCGGCGCGTCCATGTGATACTTCGTCACCTTGTCGACGCCGAGCAGCGGCACCGAGCCCCAGGGGAAGGTGACCGCCTCCGCCACGCCTTTCTCCATCACGTCGCGTACCTCGGTCGCGCTCGCCTGCACATTGGTGCCGCCGAGCAGCGTCACCCATGCCGCCACCGTCGCTTGCGAGGGCCGAACCTTCATGCCCTTGATGTCGGTCGGCACCACGATTTTCTTCTTGCTCGAGTGGAAGGTGAGCGGGTCGAGGATGAAGGAGAAGCAATATTTTACGTCCTTCATCTCGGTCGGCGCGTATTTGCGATACCAAGCGTCGACCGCCCGGATCCCGCCCTTGGCGTCACCGACGAGAAACGGGAGTTCGCCGGCGGCGATGATGGGAAAGCGGCCCGGCTGGTAGCCCGGATTGACGTAGGTGAAGTCGGCGATGCCGTCGCGTGCCATGTCGTAGTGGTCGAAGGCCTTTCCGAGCTGCTGCGACGGAAACACCTTGGATTTGATCGTGCCGTTCGACGCCTTCTCGACCGACGCGCCCCACTCTTCCATCGCCTTCTGCAGCGGATGCGTGGGCGGCACCCAGTGCGACAGCTTGAGCTCGAAGGTTTTCTCCTGCGCGAGCGCGGCGGATGTTGCGATCAGCAATCCTGCGGCTGCGGAGATCGCCACGGCAAAGGAATGTTTGCTTCGACGCGCTGGCATCTTCTCCTCCTGGTCAAAAACGCGTGCCCCGTTGAGCGGTGCTTGCCGGCATTGAGCCTCAAGCAACCGGCACTGTAAAGTGACGTTCGCGGGCTTCATGGGCATAATCGCCGTCCCATCTGCGTGCCCACTTCGCTGCAGCGAGATCAGCAGGTCGGGTGGATTGATCGGAGCGAAATCCATCATCCATCCACGCATCGAACTTCCGATGCTTTGCAAACGAGCGCCGCCAAAGAGCCGTTGTTGTCGATCAGCAGTGCATCTGCATCGAGGTGGATCTTGCTCCGCTCAACGACCGAGCGGCTGCTGTAAAGCACGTGCCTAGCCTCGTTCGCCGAATTGGTCTATGCGGAGCCTCCGCGGTCGAGGCATTTGGTGGAAGCGGATCGTGAACGGTAAGAGCGACAAGAGTTCCGAGGCCAGTCCGGCGTTGCTACACAAAAAAATGCTGCAGTTGTTGAGCAGCCTATGGGTGACGCGTGCGCTTGGAACCTTCGCACGGCTTGGTCTTGCCGATGTGATGGAGGATGGCCTCGAGGACCACGCCGCGATTGCCGCGGCGCGCGGGCTCGCTCCCGATCGCGTCTACCGGCTCTTACGCGCGCTCTCTACGCTGGGAGTCGTGACCGAGCCGGCGCGCGGGCGCTTCAGGCTCACGCCGCTCGGTCGGCTCTTGAGTTCCCATTCGCCGAACAACACCAGGACCACCGCGATCTTCCTCAACGACTATTTCGCCGACATGTGGTCGCATCTCGACGACGCGCTCGCCGGCGAACGCACCGCCTTCGAGGTGCTCAAGGGCGCACCGTTCTTCGAGTGGCTCGCCCAGCATCCGGACGAAGCCCGACGCTTCGATCGCATGATGCTCGAGGTGCACGGGCCGGAGACCCCGGCGATCGTCGCCGCCTATGACTTCTCCCCATTCGAACACGTCGTCGATATCGGCGGCGGCAACGGCTCGCTCTTGTCCGCCGTGCTCGCCTCCTACCCGAAGCTGCGCGGCACGCTCTTCGACCTGCCGGAAGCCATCGCCGCGGCCAAGCGCGGGGAGGGTGGACCGCTCCCGGGCGTGAGCTTCGCGAGCGGAGACATATTCACGACACCAGCGCCCGAAGGCGGCGACCTCTATCTCGTTCGCCATCTGTTACACGACTACGAGGATCGCGATTGTGTTGGCATTCTCGCCAATGTGCGTCGCGCCATGCGGCCGCAGGCGCGCGTGCTGGTGCTCGAAGCCCCCTTGCCCTCCGACGACAGTCCGGGGCCCGGTCGATGGCTCGATCTGCAGGTGATGTTGCTGTGCGGCGGCCGCGAGCGCACGGTCGAGGAATATGCCGGACTATTCGAGCAAGCCGGCCTTCGCCTGGCGCGCACCATTCCGACCAGGCATCCGGCGATGACCATCATCGAAGCGGTGGCCGCGGGGACTTCCCGTGCCTGATGCAGCGAGCGGCCGCGCCGAGCGAGCTTTGGTCGCTCGCCGGCACGTCATCTATGTCAGCGGCTACGATCCGCAGGGCGCGGAAGGCTATTACCGGCTGTTCGCCCGCTCGTGGAAACGTTTCCTGACGATGTGGCCGCTTGCGGCCAAGGTCGGGCCGCTCGAACTCGACTCGGACGACTTTGCGCACTGGACCATCGAAGCGAGCGGCCCCAACTGGCAGGTGTCGACCCGCTATGAGTTCCTCCGGCAGGAGCAAATGATTCGCGCCAACATGGCGCAGCCGATGATCCGGCAGGGGCCGCGCGCGCTCGCCTGGGCGCTGGATTATCTTGTCAGTGGCGCGCTTGTGCGCGTGCTGCGCACCTCGTGGCAGTTCGGCTTCGTGCTGATCTATTTTCAGATGATGCTCGTCTGGTGGATCCTGCTCTCCGTCGGCGGCGGCGCGCTCGCCGCTTACCTCGCGCACAAATACGGCTTGTTCGCGCTGGTGGCGTTGCCGCTCGGCATTGCCTGCGCGGTTGGTGTCTTCGCGCTGCTGCGCCCGCTCGCCGACCGCTGGTTCGTGGTTCAGATCAATAATCACTGGCCGCACCTGTGCGCATTCGCCCGCGGCGAGCCGTCATGCTTCGATCGGCCGATCGAGGTCGCCGCGGAACGCCTGGTCGCCGCAGTCGGCGCCAAAGCGGCCGACGAGATCATCGTCGTCGGCCATAGCGGCGGGGGCGCGCTGGCGCCGGCGATCGTC
>DASQXF010000006.1:0-4254 GCA_035639895.1 Xanthobacteraceae bacterium | reverse complement strand
TTGCGGATGCTCGGCATCTCGTCGGCATAGTCGATTTGGTCGCCGCCGAGGCGGCGGCTGATCCAAGCCCTGGGCACGCCCTGCACGTTACGGATGGCGACGCCCTCGTGCTTGAAGGCGAGATAGCGCGCCGGACTGGTCCCGCTGTTGAAGTGCTGGTGGAACCACATGTTGGGCGGCACGATCAGCGTGCCGACCTCCCAGTCGTAGCGCTTGGGCGCTTCGCCCTCCGGCCACATCAGCGAATAGCCCTCGCCCGAGAGGATGATCACGTGCGCGCCGGGACCGTGCGCGTGACCCTTCTTATAGGTGCCGATCGGAAACTGCGAAATGTGACTGTTCATCGAGCCCTTGGCCATGTTGAAGCGGATATGGCCGCCGCCGGCGCCGCGCTCCTTGGCGGCAATCAGCGGCAGATTGACCGCGTCGGCCACGAAGTTGGTGACGAGGAGAAGACCCTTCTGCTCGCCCTTGGCGCTGAAATAGTCGGGTTCGCCATTGAAGCGGTTCTTGAAGTCGTACTTGGTGTTGAAGACGAACTCCACGTCCTCGTAGAGATTGATCACGGGCGGCGCATTGGTGACGGCGACGTAGCGCGCCGGCGCCTGGCCTGAGCCGTTGAAGTGCTGATGCCAGCAGTTGAGCGGGATGGCGAACATCGCGCCCGCCTTCCACTCGAAGGTGATCCGCCGGCCCGCGTCGTTCCACACGGTGGTCGAGCCGCGGCCGTCGAGCACCAGGATCATCTCCTCGAACAACTGGCGCTGCGGCTCGAGCTTCCTGCCGGGCGGGATTTCGCACACGTAGCAGTCGTTGGAGGTGCGCGAGGCCTCATGATTGATGTAGACGCCGCGGCCGCCCCGCCGCGCCCAGGGCTTTAGCTCGACGGTACGCAGATTGCGCACGTAATGCGCACTGATGATGTCGAGACCTTCGCCGCGCACCCAGCGCAGGTAGGGCGTATCCTTTTCGGTGGAGAATTTCTTCGCCAGCTCTTCCGGGACGACGGCGTCCTTGGCCATACCTTGTTCCTTCCCGTTAATCGCACTCTCCTCATCATGCCCGCGCTCGTCGCGGACATCCACGTCTTTATGGCAGTGCAAAGACGTGGACGGCCCTGATTACTGGCTGCTGATAGCGACGCACTTGTCCGCCTTCATGCGCAAATAGATCGAATCGCCGGTCGGTGTGCGCAGCGATGGATGCGCTTTCGCCAACAGCATAACTTCGCCGACCCTGACGTGAAAATCCAGGTAGTCGCCGAGGAAATCCTTGGCGTCGATCATGCCCTTGCAGACATTGTCGCCGTCGGCGGCCGTGAGCGGCGCTTCCGACAATTCCACGTCTTCCGGTCGGACCGATACGATGACAGGCGCGTTCTTGCTCACGCCCTCGCTCGCCTGGGCCGTCAGTTCACCCATCGCCGAGCTGACGACGCAGCGCCCGCCGCGGAGGGCGGTCACGGTTCCACCGATGAAATTGGTGGTGCCGACGAAATCGGCGACGAATTTGTCGTTCGGCTGCTCGTAGATCTGTCGCGGCGTGCCGATCTGGACGACGCGGCCTTCGTTCATCACCGCGATCTCGTGCGAGAGCGCGAGTGCCTCGGTCTGGTCGTGGGTGACGTAAACGGTCGTCAGACCGAGGTCGCGCTGCAGCCGCTTGAGCTCGGAGCGCATGCGGTCGCGCAGCTTGGCATCGAGATTGGAGAGGGGCTCATCGAGCAACAGAAGCTGCGGCTCCATCACCAAGGCGCGTGCGAGCGCGAGCCGCTGCTGCTGGCCGCCGGAAAGCTTGGTGGCGTCGCGATCCACCAGCGTATCGAGCGCTACGGCGTGCAGGACGCGCATGACCCGCTCGCGGACCTCCTTCTTGGCAAGCCTGCGCACCTCGAGCGGAAAGGCGGCATTCTGAAACACGTTCATGTGCGGCCAGATGGCGTAGGACTGGAACACCATGCCGAAATTGCGCTTGTTCGGCGCAACGAAAATGCGCTTGTCCGACGAATAGACGAGGCGACCGCCGACCTCGATCGCGCCCGCAGTCGGCTTCTCAAGCCCGGCGATCGAGCGCAGCGTCGTGGTCTTGCCGCAGCCTGACGGTCCGAGCAGCGTGAACAGCTTGCCCTCGGGCACCTCGAACGAGACGTTCTGCACGGCCTTGACCGCCCCGCCGCGCTCGTTGGCATATTCGGTGAAAAGCGATCTGACGCTGAGCACTTTTCCGCCTTGCATTTTTTAGGTTTCAGCAATTCCGAACCGCCGACCCGCGAGCTGCGCCAGCATCACCAGCAGGAACAACGCGAGGATCAGCATGACGCCGAGCGCGGAAAGCTCCACATACTGCCCATTCTGCCATAGCTCCCAGATCATGATCGAGACCACCTCGCTGCCAGGCGAGTAGAGCAGGATCGAGCTCGACAATTCGCGGATCGAGACGATCATCACGTAAATGAAGCCGGCGAGCAGTCCCGGCTTCAACAGCGGCAGGACGACGCGGCGAAAGGTCATGCTCCAGGAGGCCCCGCTCATCGCGGCCGATTCCTCGAGTTCCTTGTGGATCTGCAGCATCGAAGCCGAACTGTAGCGCATGCCGTACGGCAAGAAGCGCGTCAGATAGGCGATGAAGATGATCCACAGCGTGCCGTAGATGCCGATGTCGATGTAGAGATAGCAGACCATGATCGCGAGCCCCAGCACCAGGCCGGGAAAGACCAGCGGCAGCGACGCCAGATTGTCGAGCATCCAGCGGCCCGGCACCTTGGTGCGCACGACGATCCAGGCGATGACCGCCGACACCAGCATAACGGTGGTGGCGCTGCCGAGCGCAAGCACGACGCTGTTCCAAACCGTATTCATGAATTGCGGATAATCGAGCACCGCGCGGTAGGAATCGAGGCTGACGCGGCCAAGCGCCGCCCAGGACGGCGCGCTGTAGAATTTCTGCAGCGAGGACCAAACCAGTACCAGGAACGGCAGCAGCACGATCACTGTAAAATAGAGGATAAAGATCGCCGCGGTGACATAGCGCCAACGACCCAAGTCGATGGTGCGCGGACGAAAACCCTTGCCGGTGACAGTCGAAAATCGTCCGCCCTGACTCGAGAGCCGCGACTGCGCATAAATGCCGAGCGAGGTGATGAGCAGCAGCGTCACGGCATAGGCGGCGGCGAGCCCGATCTGGCTCGGATATTGGTGGATCGCCTGATAGATCGAGGACGTGTAGACGTGGATGCCAACGGGCAACCCGAGCAGCGCCGGCACTTCGAACGATTCGATCGCGCGCACGAACAGGATGAGCAGCGCCCCGAGCGCCGCCGGCCAGGCGAGCGGCAACGTGACCCGCCGCGCGATCTGCGGCACGGAAGCTCCGCTCATGGCCGCTTGCTCTTCAAGCGCGGGATCCATGGAACGGAACGCGGCGGTCATCAGCAGAAAAGCCACGGGCGAGTAGTGCAGCCCATCCACCCAAATCATCCCGGCCATGGTGTAGGCGTTCACGAACACGGCGTCCGTGTCGAACAGCTTCTGCAGGGCGAGATTGATCAGACCGATTTTCGGGCTCGCCAGCAGAATCCACGAAACTGTGAAGAGAATACCTGGAATCACCAACGGGATGATCGCAAGCGCAAAGAAGAGCGCCTTGAAAGGCGTGTTAGTGCGTTCGTTCATCCAGGCGAGCGCGGTGCCGACCACGAGCGAGAGCAAGGCAGCGCCGATTGAGAATTGCAGGGAATTGAAGAGGAGGCGTGCGTTGTCGCTGCTCAAATAGGCGGTGCGGAAGTTCTCGAGCGTGTATTGCGCCGGCACCCCCGCCGTCTGCGGCGTGAGAAAGCTCTGCCAAAGCAGGAACGCGAGGGGTACGAGGCAGAGCCACACGACCAGCACCACTGGGGCGCCGATCAGCAGCCATCTCGCATCGATTGGCGCCGCAACGGTGGGCAAAGCAGCGAGCCGCCCAACCGCTTCGGTCATAGGGGCGCTCCGCGTAACCCCTCAAATGCAGAGGCTCGCGCCGCAGCGTCCCCTCCCCCGCGTGCGGGGGGAGGGGAGGGACAGGGAGGGGGCACACGGACTCGATCTGACACGCCCCCTCCCCACCCCTCCCCCGCAAGCGGGGGAGGGAGCAGACCGAATTCGCGGCACGCAGGCTTAATCATGGTCGTGATGGTGGTGATCACCGTGCCCATGATGGTGATGATGCCCGTGCCCATGAGCGTCATCATGCTCGTGATGATGAATGCGCTGGGGCGGG
>DASQXF010000005.1:0-9225 GCA_035639895.1 Xanthobacteraceae bacterium | reverse complement strand
GTGAGCCAATTCGTGTTGATGTGCGCGAGCACGCCGGAGGTGGTCCGGAACTGCAGCAGCGCGATGTCCTCTCGCTCGGCAACCGCATTCGAGAGTTGCGGCTGCACCTCGGCGATCTCGGAGTCGGTGAACCAACGGATGAGATCGATGTCGTGCACGGCAAGGTCGATGACCACGCCCACATTGGACATGCGCGGAGGGAACGGTCCGACGCGCGTTATCGCGATTGAGAGAATATCCTCGTCGCAGATCGCGTTCTTGATCGCCTCGACGGTCGGATTGAACCGCTCCACATGGCCGACCATCAAGGCGACGCGCGCGTGCCGTGCCGCGGCGATGATCGCGCGTCCCTCTTCCACCGAGGGCGCGATCGGCTTCTCCACCAAGACGTGAACGCCGCGCTGGATACAGCAGAGCGCCAATTCCAGGTGCAGATGGGTGGGCGCCGCGATGGTGACCGCATCAACGCCTTCCGCAAGCAGCGGCTCTACGCCGCTGAATGCCGGGCAACTGAGCGCCCGCGAAACGAAATCACGCTGCTTGCCATCGGGGTCGGCCACGCCCACGAGCTTGACGCCCGGCAGATCGGCGAACACACGTGCATGGTTGCTGCCCATGACGCCGACGCCCACCACACCTACGCGTAGCGGAGGCGGCGCGGCGCGTGTCGCGACTTGCACCATGATGGACGAGTCCCCCCTGCCGGCTCGCGTGACGAATCCCTCCTAGCACGCCCGGAAGCGCCTGGCGATGCCTCCGTTCGAGGCTGTGGACACGTTTTGAATCAAAGAGTTACATCCCCACCGCCATCGGGAACTTTCCTACCATCCGTTTTGGCGAAATCGCAGAAGCCAATCGACGAAGCGGCGGACGCCCTCATTGATCGGCGTGTTGGGCCGGAAGCCGACGGCGCGCTCAAGGTCGGCAGCATCCGCACAAGTCTGCGGGACATCTCCGGGCTGCATCGGAAGCAACTCCCGCACCGCCGGCTTGCCCAAAGCCTCTTCGATCAAGCGCACGACCTCGGTTACCTCGACCGGCTGACTGTTTCCGACATTGTAGATTTGCCACGGTGCCCGGCTCGTCGCGGGATCGGGGGCCCGGTCCGACCAAGCCGGATTTGGCGCAGCCGGCCGGCGGACGAGCCGCACGACCGCTTCGACCGCATCGTCGATATAGGTGAAGTCCCGGCGCATCTGCCCGTCATTAAACAGCTTGATCGGCCGACTCTGCAGGATCGCTTCGCTGAACAGCCACATCGCCATGTCCGGGCGACCCCACGGTCCATAGACGGTAAAAAACCGCAGGCCCGTCGCCGGCAGCGCGAACAGATGCGCATAGGCGTGTGCCATGAGCTCGTTCGCCTTCTTAGTCGCGCCATAGAGGCTCAGGGGATGATCCACATTGTCCGAAGTTCGAAACGGCACGCGGCTATTGGCGCCGTAGACCGAGGACGACGAGGCATAAATGAGATTGCGGCATCCCGCCTGCCGGCAACCCTCGAGCACATTGAGAAAGCCAGCCAGGTTGGCATCGGCATAGGCATACGGATCGATCAGAGAATGACGCACGCCGGCTTGCGCGGCGAGATGCACGACGGCAGGAAAACGATGCGCGGCAAACAGTTCCGCCATGGGTTGGCGAGCGCCAATATCCATTTTCGCGAATTTGAAATTCGAGAAAGTCTCGAGTTGCGCGATGCGGGCCTGCTTCAAACGCGGATCGTAGTAGGGGTTGAGGTTGTCGACGCCCACCACGTCGTGCCCGTCCGCAAGCAGGCGCCGCGCAACATGCATGCCGATGAATCCGGCCGCTCCGGTGACGAGAACAGGCTCCTTCAAGCTAGGTCCTTGCAATCCCGGTGATGCTCCGTCCAATTCACTCCCCGTCGCGCCGTTTGCGCTCGGCGGGCGCTGCTTCGTGCAGTATAAAGCGGAAAATGCCAAGGCCTTTCGTGCGAGTAATGATCATCGTGCATCCGACGGCCATGATATTGGCCGGCACCGGTCGAGGCCGCTGACATGAGCGACGTCACGGCCGAGGCGGCTGCGCTCAAGCGCTGGCTGTTCGACGCGGCGCTTCCGCTCTGGTGGGAGCAGGGTGCGGATCGCGTTCGTGGCGGCTTTCACGAGGCAATCACCCTGGACGGCAAGCCCTTGCAGCGGCCGCACCGGGCACGGGTCATTGCCCGGCAAGCGTTCTCCTATTGCGAAGCCGGCCGGCTCGGCTGGCATGGCCCCTGGCGCGAGGCGCAACACCACGCGCTGGATTATTTCCGCAAGCACTTCATCACCGCCGACGCAACGGTCGTATCCGTCGTCGATCTCGACGGCAAAGTCGTCGATCCGCGTTTCGACCTCTATGATCAGGCCTTCGCCCTGCTCGCATATGCGAGCGGTCATATCACGTTCGGAGAAGCGGCCGGATGGCGCCGGCAGGCTGTGGCGCTGCGCACGACGCTCGAGCAAATCTATGCTCACCCGCTCGGCGGCTTTGTCGAGGATCGCGCCGGGCGGCTTCCGCAGCGCTCGAACCCGCACATGCACTTGCTCGAAGCCGCACTCGCCTGGATCGCCGTCGACGACGATCCAGCCTGGCGCCGCATGGCTGATGCGACTGCCGCCCTTTGCCTGGAAAAATTCATTGATCCGGCGACCGCAGCCTTGGGCGAGTTCTTTGCCGCGGACTGGTCGGCGGCGCCAGGCATCGAGGGACGTATCAGTGAGCCTGGGCACCACTACGAGTGGGCATTTCTGCTCGACCGCTGGGCGCGGCTCACCGGCCGAAGCGCGCCCGAGGCGGTGCTACGATTGATCGCATTCGCCGATTCTTGCGGGCTCGATCCGGACCGGGGCGTAGCGGTCAATGCCGTGCTCGCCGAAGGCGGCGTCCATGATCCAGTGGCGCGCTTGTGGGCGCAGGCGGAACGGATCCGCGCCTATCTCGCGCAGCACCGTTCCGACACCGAGGTTGCCGCAGCAATCAAGGGACTGCGCCGCTTTCTCGCGACGCCCACGGAAGGCGTCTGGTTCGACCAATTGGGAGCCGACGACGTTTTTATTCGCGAGCCGGCAAGGGCGACCAGCCTCTATCACATCATCGGCGCGGTCGCGGAGCTCTGCCCTATGCGCCCTGCTGCCCGGCACGCCGGCTTTCGTGCCAGCAACTCACGCGCCGTGCCGCCTCGCGTGATCTACCTCGTGACCGAAGACTGGTATTTCATGTCGCACCGCCTTCCGATGGCACGTGCGGCCCGCAATGCCGGCTTCGAGGTGCATGTGGCAACTCGAATTGACCGTCACGGCGCTGCAATCGAGGCTGAAGGATTTCATTTGCATCCGATCTCCTGGCGCCGCGGCAGCCTTGATCCGCGCGACCTGATCCGGGTCGTGCGCGAAGTGCGCAAGCTTTACCGCAAGCTCAAGCCCGATCTCGCCCACCACGTCGCACTGCCGGCAGCCGTCATCGGATCGCTCGCCGCCACTGGCTTGCCCGTCGTCTGCCTCAATGCACTGACCGGCCTCGGCACGATGTTCATCGACGACAGAGCCAAAGTCCGCGTGGCGCGCGCACCGCTGAGGCTGGCGCTGCGGTCCCTGCTCAATCGCTCGCGAGCGGCGGTGCTGGTGCAAAACCTGGACGACCGGGCCGTGATGGAGCGACTCGGCGTCGATCGAGACCGGATCGCGCTGATCCCGGGTTCGGGGGTCGATGTCGGCGCGATGGCGCCTTCGCCTGAACCTGCAGGTCCGATCACCATCGCATTCGTCGGCCGCCTGGTGGGATCGAAGGGCATACGCACGCTTTTAGTCGCACACGAGCGCCTCATCCAGCGCGGCCGCGAGGTCCAGCTCATCATCGCGGGCCTGCCGGATCCCGCCAACCCGACCTCGATCCCGCTGCAGGAGATCGAAACTTGGACCCGCCGACCCAACGTCAAACATCTCGGCTTCGTAAAAGATATCGGTGCGCTCTGGGCGTGCGCGCATATCGCGGTCCTTCCGTCCCATCGTGAGGGATTGCCTTTGAGCCTGTTGGAGGCTGCGGCCTGCGGCCGCCCGTTGATTGCCACTGATGTCCCGGGATGCCGCGACATTGCGCGTGCAGACCTCAACGCGCTTGTGGTGCCGCTTGAGGACGCCGAGGCGCTCGCCGACGCCATCGAGCGGCTCGCACTGGATCCGCAGCTGCGCCGCAAGTTTGGCAAGGCCGGCCGCGAACTCGTCGAGCGCGAGTTCTCGAGCCAGCGCATCGGCCGTGACCTGATCGCGCTCTATCGACGCTTGCTCGAGCCCGCGGCTTGAAAGCTCCATTGCGAATGGCGCCGCGCGCGGGCTAAGAAAGCCGATCTGCATGGGGATTCGTCAAAGGTAGGTCGTGCCGCACGGTCGCAAGCTCGCTGTCATCGGCCTTGGATATGTCGGGCTGCCGGTCGCCGTCGCATTCGGCCGACAAGGCAGCCGCGTGATCGGGTTCGACATCGACAGCGCACGCATTTCCGAACTCAAGGCCGGTGGCGATCGCACACGCGAGGTCGAGCCCGGTGATCTCGCCGCCTCGAAAGTCATCTTCACGTCGGATCCCGGCGAACTCTCCGCCGCGGATTTCTTCATCGTGACGGTGCCGACCCCCATCGATCAGGCGCGACGACCGGATCTGACGGCGTTGCTGCGCGCCTCGACGACGGTCGGCAAGGCTTTGAAGAGGGGCGACATCGTCGTTTTCGAATCCACCGTCTACCCTGGCGCAACGGAGGAAGATTGCGTGCCGGTCCTCGAACAGGTGTCGGGCCTGTTGGCTGGACGCGATTTCACGGTGGGCTATTCGCCTGAACGGATCAATCCGGGCGACAAGGCTCACCGGTTCGAAACAATCACAAAGATCGTGGCCGGCCAGGATGCGCGGACCCTCGACATCATCACGGCGGTTTATGGTTCAGTCGTCACCGCCGGCCTGCACCGGGCCCCCTCGATCAAGGTGGCGGAAGCGGCCAAGGTGATCGAAAATGCACAACGCGATCTCAACATCGCTTTCATGAACGAGCTGTCCGCCATCTTTCACGAGCTCGGCATCGATACGGGCGATGTGCTTTCCGCGGCCGGGACCAAATGGAATTTTCTCAATTTCACCCCAGGGCTCGTCGGCGGCCACTGCATCGGCGTCGATCCGTATTACCTGACCTATCGAGCGCAAAAAGCCGGATACCATCCCGACGTGATTCTAGCGGGTCGCCGAATCAACGACTCCATCGGGGTACGCGTGGCGCGCGAGTGCCTGCGCCGACTCTTGAAGCGCGGCACACAGGCACCGCGCGTGACGGTGCTGGGGCTGACATTTAAGGAAAACGTCGTCGACGTCCGCAATTCGCAAGTTTTCGATATCATTCGTGAGCTGCAGTCGTTTGGCCTGTCCGTGCAGGTGAACGACCCGCTCGCCGACAACACGGCGGCGCTCAAGGAGTACGGCCTCACCTTGCAGAATGATCCGCAGCCCGCCGATGCCGTCGTCCTTGCTGTGGCTCATGATGCCTATCGGAAGTCGGGTTGGCCGCTGATCATGCGTCTGCTCAAGAATGGCCGCGGGCTGGTCATGGACGTCAAAGGTGCCCTCAATCCGCTCGAAAAGCCTGCTGGCATCGAGGTTTGGCGGCTTTGACCGGTTAACCTTGGTTAACGCCGGCGCGGCTTGACGTTTTGCGCCGGGCCCGCTTGAAGTGTCGTGACCACCGAGGAATTTCGTCAATGCCGGCTCAAATCGTCCCGGTGATCATGTGCGGCGGCGCGGGAACACGGCTGTGGCCGGTCTCGCGCGAAAGCATGCCCAAGCAGTTCGTTCCCCTCGTCGGCCGGGATTCCACGTTCCAGCAGGTGCTCGAGCGCATCGCCGATCCCGAGTTGTTCGGGCGTCCGATTGTCATCACCAACACGGACTTCCGGTTTGTCGTGGCGGAGCAATTGCGCGAGAGCGACGTGGCCGCCGATATTGTGCTGGAGCCGATGCGCCGCGATTCCGGTCCCGCGGTCGCGGTTTCCGCCGTACTCGCGGCCGAACGCGATCGCGACGCCCTCGTGCTGGTGCTCGCCGCCGACCATGTGATCCGCAAGCCTGAGGAATTCCGCGCGGTCTGCCGGCGTGCCGCAGCCGCCGCCGCCGAGGGACGCATCGTCACCTTCGGCATCGAGCCCACCCATCCCGCGACAAGCTACGGGTACATCCGCCCCGGCGAGAAGCTCAATGGCGCGTCGGCCCGCACGGTCGAAGCATTCGTGGAGAAGCCGGATGCCGCGACCGCCGCGAATTACGTGGCGCAAAAGTATCTTTGGAACAGCGGTAATTTCCTTTTCCACGCCGCGACCATGCTCGCCGAGATCGAGCGCTTCGAACCGGAGATGGCCGAAGCCGCGAAGGCGGCGGTCGCGGGCCTCACGCGCGATCTCGACTTCCTGCGCCTGGCGAGCGAGCCGTTCGCCCGCGCGCCGAAGAAGTCGATCGATTATGCGGTGATGCAGCGGACCAAGCTCGCGGCCGTCGTCCCGAGTGATCTGGGTTGGTCAGATATTGGCAGCTGGAGCTCCGTCTGGGATGTGCTCGATCACGACGCAGCCGGCAATGCCACCGACGGTCCCGTTGTCATGCTGGACAGCCGCAACAGCCTCGTGCATTCCGAAGAATCGGTACTCACCACCGTCATCGGGCTTGACGACGTCATCGTGGTGTCGACCGCGGACGCCGTGCTGGTGAGCGCGCGCCCAAAAGCCGAGCAGGTGAAGCAATTGGTCGAGCAGCTCAAGGCGCACAACCATCGCGCAGCGATCGAGCACCGGCGCATTTACCGTCCGTGGGGCTATTATCAGGATGTCGACATTGCCCCGCGCTACCGTGTCAAACGCATCGTCGTGAAGCCGGGAACCAAGCTATCGCTGCAGAAGCATTTCCATCGTTCCGAGCACTGGGTGGTCGTCAAGGGAACGGCCGAGATCACGCTGGGCAATGACGTGCGCAGCGTGCACGAAAACGAATCCGTCTATATCCCGATTGGCAGCATCCATCGCCTCGCCAATCCCGGCAAGATTCCGCTGGAACTGATCGAGGTGCAGGTCGGCAGCTATCTCGGTGAGGATGACATCGTTCGTCTCGACGACGTCTATGGACGCGGATAGCTCGCGTCAGCCACGCCCGACGCTGACGTAGGTGAAGCCCTTGGCGGCGGTCTCATCAGGCCTGTAGATATTGCGCAAGTCGATGATCACGGGATTGCGCAAGGCTGTTTTCACGCGATCAAGATCGAGGGCTCGGAACTGGTCCCACTCGGTGAGGATCAACATTGCGTCCGCACCCTCAATGCAGGCATAGGGATCGGCGGCGGTCTCGAGCCGCGGCATCAGCTTGCGTGCTTCTTCCATGCCATGGGGATCATACGCGCGCACGCGCGCGCCCTGTGCTTCGAGCGCGGGCACGATGACGAGGCTGGGCGCCTCGCGCATGTCGTCGGTGTTCGGCTTGAAGGTCAGCCCCAGCACTGCAACGGTCTTGCCGTGCAGCGAGCCGCCGCAGGCTGCGACGACCTTAGCGGCCATCGCGCGCTTGCGCGCGTCATTTACCGCCATCACTGTCGACACGATTTTGGTCGGCACGGCGTAATGCTGGCCGATAGCGGCGAGCGCCGCGATGTCCTTGGGAAAACACGAACCTCCGAAACCGGGGCCTGCGTGCAGGAACTTTCCGGCGATGCGGCGATCCAGCCCCATCCCGCGCGCCACCTCCTGCACGTCGGCGCCGCACTTCTCGCAAAGGTCCGCCATTTCGTTGATGAAGGTGATCTTGGTCGCGAGAAAAGCGTTGGATGCGTATTTGATCAGCTCCGCGGAGCGCCGCCCGGTGAAAAGAATCGGCGTCTCGTTGATAAACAGCGGCCGGTACAGTTCGCGCATCACGCGCCGCGCCCGTTCGTCCTCGGTACCGATCACGATGCGATCCGGACGCTTGAAATCCTCAATTGCAGCGCCCTCGCGCAAAAACTCCGGATTGGACACGACGGCAAAGTCTGCATCGGGGCGCAGCTTGCGAATGATGGCGTCCACCTCATCGTTGGTCCCAACCGGGACGGTCGATTTGATGGCGACGACGGTGTAGCCCTCGATTTCGGGGGCAACCCCGCGGGCGGCGTCATACACGTACGAGAGGTCGGCAAACCCGTCGCCGCGCCGGGAAGGAGTCCCCACAGCCAAGAATATCGCGTCGGCTGCACGAATAGCGGCTGCGGATTCGGTGGTAAACGACAAGCGGCCGGCGTCCACGTTGCTTGCAACTAGCGCGTCCAGGCCAGGCTCGAAGATCGGCAGGCTTCCGCTTCGCAGTTGCTTGATTTTCGCTGCATCGCTGTCGATGCAGGTCACGATGTGTCCGAAATCCGAGAAGCAGGCCCCGGACACGAGCCCCACGTAACCGGTCCCGATCATTGCGATTCGCATGTAACAACCTCAGGCATGGCGATTGCCGCGCTTGCGCTCGCCCGCGACCTTGGCCATGTCCGCTTGCACCATCTCTGCGACAAGCGTGTCGAAGCTGGTCTTGTGCCGCCAGCCGAGTTTGGCATGCGCCTTGCTCGCGTCGCCAAGCAGGGCATCGACTTCGGTCGGCCGGAAATAGCGCGGATCCACCTCGACCAAAACCTTGCCCGTCGACTTGTCGATACCTTTCTCCTCAGCCCCGCTTCCCTGCCACACGATGCTTCTGCCGATATGGGCAAAGGCTTTGTCGACGAATTCGCGCACCGAATGGCTCTCACCGGTGGCAAGCACGTAATCGTCGGGCTCGTCCTGCTGCAGGATCAGCCACATCCCCTCGACAAAGTCGCGCGCATGTCCCCAGTCGCGTCGGGCGTCGAGATTTCCGAGGAAAAGTTTCTGCTGCAGCCCGTGCGCAATCGAGGCCACCGCGCGCGTAATCTTGCGGGTCACGAAAGTCTCGCCTCGGATCGGACTCTCGTGGTTGAAAAGGATCCCGGCCGACGCATGCATGCCGTAGGCCTCGCGGTAGTTGACCGTGATCCAGTAGGCATAGAGCTTGGCCGCAGCATAGGGGCTGCGCGGATAGAACGGCGTGGTCTCGCGCTGCGGCTTCTCCTGCACCAGGCCGTAGAGCTCCGAGGTCGAGGCCTGGTAGAACCGGCAGCTGCCGATGAGGCCCGCGCCGCGCACCGCCTCCAGCAGGCGCAGCGCGCCG
>DASQXF010000004.1:0-9351 GCA_035639895.1 Xanthobacteraceae bacterium | reverse complement strand
CTAGCTCCGCGGGGGGCCTCGCACCCGATTTGCTGTTTTCCGGTCGCTGTTTACTGATTACTGATATGCCCTTTGCCCGCATCCGGCGTCTGAGCGTCAGCAATTTCCGCAGCTACCGCGCCGCGCAGATCGAGGTCGGCGCGGGGCCGGTGGTGCTGGTGGGTCCCAACGGCTCCGGCAAGACCAATCTGATCGAGGCGATTTCTTTTCTCGCGCCGGGACGCGGCCTGCGCCGCGCGCTGCTCGAGGACGTCGCCTTTTCCGAGGGAGACGGATCATGGGCAGTAGCGGCGGACGTGGAAGGCGCACTGGGGTTGGCGACGCTGGGAACTGGCATAGAGCCGCCGGCGAGCGAGGACGCGACCGTCACACGCAAATGCCGCATCGATCGCGAGCCCGTCGCGTCGGCAACGGCGTTTGTCGACCATCTACGGGTCGTCTGGCTCGTACCGGCCATGGACGGATTGTTCAACGGCCCGTCCTCCGAGCGTCGCCGCTTTCTCGATCGCCTCGCGCTGGCGCTCGACGCCGAGCATATGACGCGTGTCAACGCACTTGAACGCGCGCTGCGCTCGCGCAACCGGCTGCTCGAGGACGTCCGTCCGGATCCGCACTGGCTCGATGCAATCGAGCACGAGACGGCCGAGCTTGCGGTCGCCGTGACGGCCTTGCGGGTGGAGACGGTCGGCCGGCTGCAGGCCGCCCTTGCGGCGCGCAAGCATCCCGCCTCCGCGTTTCCGGCGGCCGCGCTGGCGCTTGACGGCTGGATGGAGCGGCTCGTGCCGCTTGAGCCAGCCGTCGCGGTAGAGGACCGCTATCGCGCGCTGCTCAAAGACAATCGCGCGCGCGACGCCGCCGCTGGCCGCACCCTCGAAGGGCCGCACCTCACCGATCTCCTCGTCACTCACGCGGACAAGCAAATTGCCGCCGCCGAGGCCTCGACCGGCGAACAGAAGGCGCTGCTCATTGGCCTCATTCTGGCCCACGCCGGCCTCCTTGCGGAAATGTCGGGCTTCGCGCCGGTCCTGCTGCTGGACGAAGTTATCGCTCATCTCGACCCCGCGCGGCGGGCCGCGCTCTACGCGGAACTCGACACGCTGGGCGCGCAAGCCTGGATAACCGGTGCCGATGCTGCCGCCTTCGCAGAAATCGAAGGGAAGGCCGACGTGTTCGACGTCTTACCGGGACAGGTCAGACCGCGGCCGTAATCGTCGCCCCGCGCGTTCTGTGTCATCATGCACATCGGGGAGCATACGCGGAGGGGCCAGGGAACAGTCATGCGCGCTGCCTACTACGAGACGAACGGATCAGCCAGCAACGTGCTGCGAGTCGCGGAACTGGAGACGCCCCAGCCCGGACGAGGCGAGGTCCGGGTGCGCCTCGCCACCTCCGGCGTCAATCCTTCCGACGTCAAAAGCCGCGCCGGGCTCACCCGCAAGATCGCTTTCCCCCGCGTCATCCCGCACAGCGACGGCGCCGGCAAGATTGACAGCGTGGGCGAAGGCGTTTCGCCATCGCGTGTGGGCGAGCGAGTCTGGGTTTGGAACGGGCAGTGGCGGCGCCCGTTCGGCACGGCGGCCGAATGGATCGTGCTGCCCTCGGAACAGGCTGTGCCGCTGCCTGCCCATATCAGCATGGAGGCCGGAGCGTGCCTCGGCATTCCCGCCTACACCGCCTATCAGGCGGTGGTGCTCACCGGCGCCGGGGACGGCTCGACCGTGCTCGTTGCCGGAGGCGCCGGGGCGGTGGGCCATTACGCCATTCAGTTTGCGAAGAAACGCAAGGCTACCGTCGTTGCCACTGTCAGTTCGCCCGCCAAGGCCGAAATCGCGCGGCGCGCCGGCGCCGACCACATCATCGACTACCGGCGTGAGAACGTCGGCGAGCGGATCATGGGACTGACCGAAAAGCGTGGGGCGAATGCGGTGATCGAACTCGATCTTGCCGCCAACGCACCGCTCTTGCCCGCCGTGCTTGCCCCCAACAGCGTGGTCGCGATCTACGGCAGCAGCGCACCCGAGACTTCGATTCCGTTCCAATTCCTGCTTCAGAACAGCATCGAACTCAAATTTTTCCTGGTTTACCAGATGCCGCCGCAACTGCGCGCCCGCGCGACTGCCGACATCACTGGCATGCTCGAGCGCGGAGAGCTCATCCACAACGTGGCGCAGACGTTCGGCCTCCGCGACATTGTGGCCGCGCACGAAGCGGTCGAGTCCGGAAAGGCGCTGGGCAACATCGTCGTCAGCGTCGCTTAGCGCTGCTTGCGCTTTGCGGCTGCCCTAAAAGGATCGGCTTGGCCGGAAGTACAACGACGCGCAACGCGGCCTCGCTCGCAGGCTCGAATTCGCGCATGCCTCGTTCGCTGTCCCACCAGGAAAATTGCAAGAAACCGACCCTCGTGGCGAAGCAAAAAGAGGCGGCTCAGGCGGCCGCATTCGAGCCATTTTCCGGGCAGTTTTTTGCCCCGCGCCATGCCTTGAAATTTCATAAAAAACAGTTACTTACAGGCTGTCACTTTGGGCTGTACGGCATCGCCTTTTCGTGTCAAACCAAGCTCGATTTGACCCATCACTTCCGAAACTGATTCGAAAAGCATTCCATGGCCGAACCCGCCCGCCAGACTCCTTCCCTTGCCTCCGAGTACGATTCGGATTCGATCAAGGTCCTCAAGGGCCTCGACGCCGTGCGCAAACGGCCGGGCATGTATATCGGCGACACCGACGACGGCTCCGGCCTCCACCACATGGTCTACGAGGTCGTCGACAACGCGATCGACGAAGCGCTCGCGGGCTTCGCCAAAGAGGTCATCGTCACGCTCAATCCAGACGGCTCGTGCACGGTGCGCGACGACGGCCGCGGCATTCCCACTGATATTCACAAGGGCGAAGGAGTCTCGGCCGCTGAAGTCATCATGACCCAGCTCCATGCCGGCGGCAAATTCGATCAGAACGCCTACAAGGTCTCCGGTGGCCTTCATGGGGTCGGCGTCTCTGTCGTCAATGCGCTGTCGACCTGGCTCAAGCTGACCATCTGGCGCGACGGGCAGGAACACTTCATGGAATTCCGGGACGGCGAGGTGTTCACGCAGCTCTCCGTCGTCGGCCCGGCGCACAGCAGGCGCGGAACCGAGGTCACGTTCCTGCCGAGCCCGAAAACGTTCACCATGACCGAGTTCGATTTCGCGACGCTGGAGCACCGATTGCGCGAGCTCGCCTTCCTCAACTCGGGAGTGCTGATCGTGCTCTCCGACATGCGCCACCCGGTGGAGAAGCGCGAGCAGATGCGTTACGAGGGCGGAGTCGAGGCCTTCGTCAAATATCTCGACCGTAACAAGACGCCGCTTATTCCTGCCCCGATCATGATCAAGGGCGAGCGCGAGGGCACCGCCGTCGAATGCGCGCTGTGGTGGAACGATGGCTACCACGAGGCCGTGCTGTGCTTCACCAACACCATCGCCCAGCGCGACGGCGGTACCCATCTCGCCGGCTTCCGCGGCGCGCTGACGCGTCAGGTCACGGGTTACGCCGAGAAGGCCGGCGTGGCGCAGAAGGAGAGGGTTGCGCTCACCGGCGATGATTGCCGCGAAGGGCTCACCGCCGTCCTTTCCTGCAAAGTGCCGGACCCGAAGTTCTCCTCGCAGACCAAGGACAAGCTCGTCTCCTCCGAGGTGCGTCCGGTGGTGGAGAACATCATCAACGAGGCCCTGCAGTATTGGTTGGAGGAACATCCGGCGGAGGCGAAGGTCATCGTCGGCAAGGTGGTCGAGGCCGCGGCAGCGCGCGAAGCCGCGCGCAAGGCGCGCGAGCTCACGCGCAAAAAGGGCGCGCTCGACGTGTCCTCCCTTCCCGGCAAGCTCGCCGATTGCCAGGAGCGTGACCCGTCGAGATCCGAGTTGTTCATCGTCGAGGGCGACAGCGCCGGCGGCTCCGCCAAGCAGGGCCGGGATCGTGCATTCCAAGCGGTCCTGCCGCTGCGGGGAAAAATCCTCAACGTCGAGCGCGCGCGCATGGACAAGATGCTGTCCAGCCAGGAAATCGGCACGCTCATCACCGCGCTGGGAACCGGGATCAGCGAGGAGTTCAATCCGGACAAGCTGCGCTATCACAAGATCATCATCATGACGGATGCCGACGTCGACGGCTCGCACATCCGCACGCTACTGCTGACGTTTTTCTACCGTCAGATGCGCGACATCATCGACCGCGGGCATCTCTTCATCGCCCAGCCGCCGCTCTACAAGGTCGCACGCGGCAAGTCGGAGCAGTATCTCAAGGACGAGCGGGCGCTCGAGGATTATCTCATCGCTAGCGGCCTCGAAGAGGCGGTGCTGCGGCTGTTTTCGGGCGAGCATCGCGCCGGAGAGGATTTGCGGCAGCTAGTCGAGCAGGCGCGGGTGATCCGCAACGTGCTCAATGGGCTGCACAGCCGCTACAACCGCCAAGTGGTCGAGCAGGCGGCGATCGCGGGCGTGCTCACACCCGACATTTTCGGCGACCCGCCGAACGCGACGGAGGCTGCGAGATATATCGCCCGGCGCCTTGATGCATTGTCGGAAGAGACCGAGCGCGGCTGGCAGGGCGAATTCAACGAAGCCGACGGTTTTCGCTTCGAGCGCACCGTGCGCGGCGTCAGAGAAATCGCAATTCTCGATCACGCGCTGCTCGGCTCGGCTGACGCGCGCAAGCTCGATGAGCATGCGGCGACCCTGCAGCAGACCTATCCGCGCCCCGCCACCCTGCGGCGCAAGGATCAGGACACCGCAATTCACGGACCGGTTGGCTTATTCGAGGCCGTGACCGATACCGGGCGCAAAGGCCTTACGCTCCAGCGCTACAAGGGCCTGGGCGAGATGAACCCGGATCAGCTGTGGGAGACCACGCTCGACGCCAACGCGCGCTCGCTGCTGCAGGTTAATGTGAAGGCCATCGACGAGGCCGACGACATCTTCACCAAGCTCATGGGCGACATCGTCGATCCGCGCCGCGAATTCATCCAGGAGAACGCGCTTGCTGCCAGCGTGGATGTGTGAGCGCCAGGAATCATTAATCAGTAATCAGAATGACGAGATTCTCACCAAGAAGGCGAACCGGCTTGAGCGGACGATTGCCCGGCAATTCGTCGAGCAGCGCGCGGGCTGCCCATAGCACCGCATCAGTTTGCCTGCCGGCGTGCCCGGCCCCGTACGCGTGAGGAGATCGTTCCGCTCGGCGCTCAGCCTGTCCTTCGTTCCCCGCCACCCGGCTAGAACCTACGGGATCGACCGCCGTGTCTGCCAGGTCCGCAAACGCCGATCTCTGCGGCTGCGGGCGGCGGAACCGACCTGAATGCCCGGCGTTGACGTTTGCAAGTGAACGCGCGCAGGGAGCACATCATGCGCGACGAGAGCGGACGTAAAGTGGAGACCAGCGTCGAGGCTCGGGCGGGATTTCTCGATCGTCCCGTGCTCCTCGTTCTCTGCGTGAGCTTGGCGCTGGGGGTGATCGTTCTGGGCGCGCTGTGGCTCGGGTTCTTCGCCCCGGGCGCTTGAGGCTTGCTGCTCAACGCCCGGGCAGCACCGTCACTTTGGGCGTCGTCGGCAAGCTCGTTTTCGACACGATCAGCGAAGGGATTTCGCTCGCTTCCACCGTCCAATTCTGTCGCACGCGGTCGAGAAAGCGGTTCAAGGTATACGTGCTGAAATAATGCATCGGGATCATCAGCGGTGCCCTTAGCGCCTGCAGTACCTCCATCATGCCCTCGATATCGAGCGTGTAACTGCCGTCGACCGGGACAAAAACCACGTCGACGCGGCCGATCTCGTTGAGCTGCTGCTGGTTCAGCGTATGGTGCAGATGGCCGAGATGGGCGATGCACATATTCGCCGTCTCATAGATGAAGATCGAATTGCCATGTCGCTCGGTTCCGCCGCTCCAGTCACGAATATTGGTCGGCACGTTGCGCACGCGCACGTCCTTGACGGTAATGTCATGGCGCGCCGGCCGATCGGGTGTCGGGCCCCAGCCACGCAGCACGTGCTTGATCGCCGGATCGGGATGATCGGTGAAATGGGTCGAGTGCGCGTGGTTCATGGTGATGATGTCCGGTAGCAGCGGCGGCCGGACATAATCGTTGTAATCGGTTGCAATGCGCACGAGCTGCGGAGATTCGATCAGGAAGGTCGAATGGCCCACGTAGGTAATGCGGACCTGATCGGGATTGAGCGCGAGGCGGAAGGCGGCAGGGATGACGCGCGGCGTATCAAGTGCCACGAGGCCCGGGCAATTCTGGGCCATTTCCGGCTTCGGCGCGGGCGCCTGTACCGGCTCGAACGCCGCGGCCGGCGACAAGAAAAGTCCGACGAGTAAGGTGAGCGCCGCGGTTTGAACGAGAGGGATCATTCCCGGTAATGTCTCAGTTTGCGCGGTACTGTTTCAAGCTGTTTCTTCGCTCGTTCCCGCCGACGGGCATCGCCGCTAAAAAGATGATAGCTCGTGCTCAGCCTGCCTCAGGCGGCTACTCGCAGACGTCGAATGCAAAACGGGCGGCACGCAGCGCCGCCCGTAACGAAGCGATCTGGCCGCCTATCGATCAGCGCGGCGGCATGATCAGGCCTTTCGAGGTGACTACCACCCAGCGGCCGTCCTGCCGGCGGATCGCGTCGACGCGACCGAGCCCCGGCACGACATCGCCCTGATCCACCTCGATGAGGCCCATACGTCCTTCGATGAGCGCAGTCCCGCGATGAACATCGCGCACCACCCACCCGTCGATGGCGCCCGACTTGGTCGCTTGGTTCACTGCCGCTGGCGGCGGCAACACCGAGCCGGTCACATCCTTGGGCGTAGCCTCGCCGCGGGAAAGACGCTCGAGTGCGTCGACGGCTTTGGCCAGCTTGGCCGCCGGCTCGGCCTGCATGCGCTCGGCACGGTCGATGCGCTCGCTGATCCTGGTGAGTTGGGCCGCCGCGTTGCGGTTCGCGGAATCGATGCTGAGCTTCAATGCCGCCAATTCGACGCGCGCTTGGACGACGTTTTCCTTCAGCGCCTGGACATCCTCGAGCCCGGTTCGGCCCGCCGCGATGGCGGTATTGGCCGGTCTTGCGAGGCCATAGGCTGCCAGCGCCCCGATCATCGCGCCCAGCGCCGCCGCCAGCGCAAGCGCAGCCGCCAGCAGTGTGAAGCGGCTGGCATGAGCGGTCTTGTCGGCAGAGTCCTGCAGCGCATGGTCGCGCTCGGCAACTCCTTTACAGAATGAGGGGTTGTCGTCCGGGTCCGGCATGTCCGGCGCGATGCCGGGAGCATCGACGCCCGCCAAGTCGATCTTGTGCCCCACCGTTCTCGCCGCGGTCTCGGCTGGAGCGGCCTCGGGCAATGACGCGCCGATCGCCTCGATCTTGGCCGTTTCGGTCTTGGCCGCATCAACGCCGGCCAGCGCCATCTTGGGCGTCGCGCTCGGTTCGCTCGCCAGCGGGATTGGAGCTTCACCGGACGGTGAAGCCGTGTCTTGGATGCACTCGTGCTTACTCATTGGGGGATCCTCGATGCGCCGGCGATTGGACCGCATCGCGGTTACCAACTGGTTATCGTTTTGTTCGATTTGCGGCGGGATCGTCGCGCGGCTGTGTCGCCGCCGCGTCGGCTAGGCGAGCGAGCCCCAGCATAAAACAGCGCGGTCAGACACCCAGATAGCGGTGCTGAATCGCCGGCGCGGCGGCAAGTTCCGTGGATGTGCCGGTCCATACCACCTTGCCGCGTTCGATCAGATAGTGGCGGTCGGCGATGCGGATCAGCGCCTCGACGTTCTTGTCGATCACCAAAATCGACTGGCCGGCGGCCTTGAGCCGCGTGAGGCACTCCCAGATTTCCGCGCGGATGAGAGGTGCAAGTCCCTCGGTCGCTTCGTCGAGAATGAGAAGCCGAGGATTGGTCATGAGCGCACGGCCGATCGCCAGCATCTGCTGCTCGCCGCCGGAGAGCTGGTTCGCCATATTTGCGATGCGCTCGGCAAGCCGTGGAAAAAGGGCGCATACCTTATCCAGCGTCCACGGCTGGGCCGCACCGCTGCGATTGGCCGCCGTCGCGATCAGATTCTCGCGCGCCGTGAGATTGGCGAAGACTTGCCGCCCTTCCGGGACCAGTCCGATGCCGAGCTTGGCGACCTGATAGGCGGCCAGTTCTCGGATTTCCCGTCCGTCGAAACGAATTGAGCCCTGCATGGCCGGGGTGAGCCCCATGATCGAACGTACCGTCGTGGTCTTGCCCATGCCGTTGCGGCCCATGAGCGTCACCATCTCGCCAGGCGCAACGGCAAGCGACATTCCGAACAGCACTTGGCTGAGGCCATAGCAGGTCTCGATGTTCGAGACTTCGAGCAGGGACGGACTAGGCATGAGGCGCTTCTTGCTCGCCGAGATAGGCCTGCCGCACCTCGGCGTTGGCCCTGATCGTCTCCGGCGGGCCGGACGCGATGATCCGGCCATAGACCAGAACGGTGATCCGGTCGGCCAGCGCGAACACCGCTTCCATGTCGTGCTCGATCAACAGGATGGTCAGCTCGCGCTTGAGTTCGCGCAGAGTCTTGACCATGCGTGCGCTCTCCTCGGGCCCCATCCCGGCCATGGGCTCGTCGAGCAGGAGCATGCGCGGGGTCGTGGCAAGCGCCATCGCGATCTCGAGCTGGCGGTGCTCGCCATGACTCAGGTTGGAGACGATGACGTCGCCGCGCCCGGCAAGCCCGACCCGCGCCAGCGCCGCGCCCGCCGCCGTGCGCAGTTCCGGCTCGCTGCGCGCATCGCGCCAGAAGCGAAAGGAGTGCCCGGCATGGGCTTGTACCGCGAGGGCGACGTTGTCGAGCGCGGTGAAATCGAGGAACAAAGAGGTGACCTGGAACGAGCGGGCAAGGCCGAGTTGGCTGCGGCGAAAGATCGGCAACGCCGTGATGTCGAGGCCTTCGAAACGGATGCGTCCGGCATCGGGGGCGATCTCGCCGGCGAGCTGCCCGATCAGCGTGGTCTTGCCGGCGCCGTTCGGTCCGATGATGGCGTGCAGCTCGCCCTTCGGAATAGCAAGCGAAATCGCATCGGAGGCGATCACGCCGCCGAAGCGCTTGCTCACCCCGTCGATGTCCAACAGCGCGTCAGCCATGGCGCATCCCGGCGAGCAGACCATCGATGCCGCCGCGCGCGAACAACACCACCAGCAGGAACAGAGGACCGAGAATGATCTGCCAGTATTCGGTAATGCCCGACAACGTTTCTTCCAGCACCAGCAGCGCCACCGCGCCGATCACCGGCCCGAACACCGTGCCCATGCCGCCAAGCACCGCCATGACGATGAGATCGCCCGAGCGGGTCCAGTGCATCAGTGCCGG
>DASQXF010000003.1:0-10030 GCA_035639895.1 Xanthobacteraceae bacterium | reverse complement strand
GGGTCATGCCGCGGCAGCGCGATGTGCAGCCGCCGCGCGGCCGCGGCGATCGTCCAGCCCTGCACCAGGAGCGAACTCAACACCACCACGAAGGCAATGTCGAAGTAGAGGTGGGCATTCGGCAACCCGACCAGCAGCGGGATCGAGGCGAGGAAAATGCCGACCGCCCCGCGCAAGCCGACCCAGGAGATGAAGGCCTTCTCTCGCGATGAAAAGCGAAACGGCGCGAGGCACGCGAACACGGCGACGGGACGCGCCACGAACATGAGCGTGGTAGCGACCGCCAGCGCCGGCAAGATGCTCTCAAAGAGGCGCATCGGCCAGGCGAGCAGGCCGAGCAGCACGAACATCACGATTTGCGCGAGCCAAGTCACGGCGTCGAGAAACACCACCACCGTATTGTGGGCGCGCGTCGGGCGATTGCCGACCACCAGGCCGGCGAGATAGACGGCGAGAAAGCCCGAGGCGTGCAGCGCCGAGGCGAGGCCGAAGATGACGAGCGCGCTCGTGGTCACGAACGGCGCGTGCAGCCCCTGCGCCAGCCCCAGCCGGTTGAGCACGACGACGATGGCTCGGCCGCCGAGAATGCCCACGATAGCGCCGAGCGCGGCTTGCTCGACGAAAACGGCGAGCACGTGCTGCCACGACCGATCGCCGACGGTGAGAAATTCGACCAGGATGATGGTCAGCAACACCGCGAACGGATCATTGCTGCCGGATTCGACCTCGAGCGTCGCGCCGACGCGCGGACGAAGCCGCAATCCGCGGGCATGAATCAGAAAGAACACCGCCGCCGCATCGGTCGAAGCCACGACCGCGCCGACCAGCAGCGCCTCGGTCCAGCTCATGCCGAGCAAGTATTTGGCGACCGGCGCGGTTAGCGCCGCCGTGAGCAGGACTCCGGCGGTCGCGAGCGTCACCGCCGGGGCCAGCACGCTGCGGAAGGTTGCAAACCGCGTGCGCAAGCCGCCGTCGAATAGGATCAGCGCCAGCGCGATCGAGCCGACCACGTAGGTCGTGCGCACGTCGTCGAATTGCAGACCGCCCGGCCCGGCCTCGCCCGCGATCATCCCGACGATCAGGAACACTAACAAGAGCGGCGCCCCGAAGCGCATTGCCACGAGGCTCGACATGATGCCGGCCAGAACGAGCAGGGCTCCCAGCAGAATGCCGATGCTAATGGTATCGAGAACGGCCATCGCGACTCCCGGGTCCCATTGGTAATGCGCACGCGCCGCGCGGCAACTGCTAATTATCGTCCGGCGGCTTGCGGACCTGCCCTCGACGGAGTGCGGCTTGAAACCCGATTCTACCGCTCCCCACCCCGACCTGCGGGCGACCGCCGTCGGCATCGCCTGCGGCACCGGCGCGGCGCTGTTCTGGGCGGCGGGCTTCGTCGCGGCCCGTTACGGCATCGCGATCGGGTTTTCACCGGCCGACATCGTCCTCCACCGCTTCATCTGGGCAGGGCTCATCTTCCTGCCCTTCGTCGCCCGGCGAGGTTTCGGCGATCTCGCCGGAGTGGGCTGGACGAAGGCGGTTGCGCTGACGTTGCTCGGCGGCCCGCCGCTTGCGCTCTTGAGCTATGCGGGCTTCCTGTTCGTGCCGCTTGCCCATGGCGGAGTAATCCAGCCCTCCTGCGCCGCACTCGGCGGGCTTGTGCTGGCAACGCTGGTGCTCAAAGAGAAGCTGCCGACGCAGCGCGCGGCCGGCGCCGCGGTCATCGTCGCCGGGCTGGCCGTGATCGGCGGCGATGCGCTCGCCACCATCGGCGCGCATGGCCTCATCGGCGACCTGTCCTTCGTCACCGCCGGGCTGATGTTTGCGTCGTTCGCGACGTTGCTGCGACTCTGGCGCATCGCGCCGACGCGCGCGGTGGCGGTGACCAGCGTCGTGTCGTTGATCGATATTCCGATCCACTGGGTCGCCTTCGGCTTCGAGCGCATGCTCAGCCTGGGGCTTGCCGAAAATCTCGTGCAGCTTGCCGTGCAAGGCATCTTCGCCGGCGCCGGCGCGACCTATCTCTTCACCCGCTCAGTCGTGCTGCTCGGCGCCGGCCGCGCCGCGGTGTTTCCCTCGCTGGTGCCCGGATTCACGCTGCTGATCGGATTTCTCGCGATCGGTGAGGTGCCGAGCCTCGCGCAACTCGCGGGATTTGCCATCGTGCTCGCCGGCTTCCGGCTGACGCAGAAAAATTGATGCGCAAGCCGCCCCCGCGAAGGCGCGTAGGTGCTGACTTAAGGCCGTCATTGCCGGGCTTGACACCGCAAGTCGGGTTTACCCGACTTGCGGCGCATAATGCTGCGCAACTCGGGCAAGCCCGAGTTGCGGTGCAATCCATCGATCTTCGCAAGGACTTTTTGCAAAAAGGATGGATGCGCGGGTCAAGCCCGCGCATGACACACGGGTTCCATTACACCCCGCTGAGCGCGCGCCGCGGCAGGTAATGGAGCACGCGCTGCTCCACCAGGATCACGGCGAGATAGGCGATGCCTCCGACCACGGTCAGCATGAGGATCGCGACGAATACCATCGCCGTATTCGCTTGGCCCTCGCCGAAGGCAAGCAGGTAACCGAGTCCCAGATTGCCTCCGACCAATTCCCCCACCACCACGCCGACGACGGCGAGCGTCGAGGCGATGCGCAGGCCGGCGAAGAGCGGCGGCAGCGAGGCGGGAAATTCGATCTTCCAGAAGATTTGCGCGCGGGTCGCCGTGAATGCTCGCGCCAGATTGATCAAGTCGGGATCGACGGTGCGGATCGCGGTCAGCACGTTGACCATCACCGGAAAGAACACGATCAGTACGGCGACCAGGATCTTCGGATAGACGGTGAAGCCCATCCACAGGATGAACAGCGGCGCGAATGCCACCTTGGGCGCGATCTGCAGCGCAAGGATGTAGGGCGACAGCGCAAACTCGGCGGTCGGCGACATGCCCAGGACATAACCAAAGAATGCGCCGAGCAGACTGCCGATCAGGAAGCCGGCGATCACTTCGGCCGCGGTGACTCCGGTATGGGTCATCAGTCCGCTCACCGCCAGCATGCGCAGAAATTCGTCAAAGACCGAGGAGAGCGGCGGGATGATGAATGTGGGAATGCCGAGAAGGCCGGGCCCCCACTGCCACGCGACGAGCACAACGAGCAGCAAAGCCACGCTGACGGCGGTTCCCCTGCGGACCAGGGAGGAGGAGCCGCGATTCATGCCGATGCTCCCGCCGCGTGTTGTCCGGCGATGTCCAGCCGATCCATCAACCGCGCAACGTAATCGTTGACTCTGGGTGCCCGCCGGCGGGCGATGGGATCGTCGCGCTGCGGGAGTTCGATGCGGATCTCGTCGATGATGCGTCCCGGCCGAGGGCTCATTACCAGCACGCGGTCCGAAAGCGTGACGGCCTCGAGGAGATCGTGTGTGATCAGCAGCGCGGTCTTGCCCGCACGTTTGAGCGTCTGTGCGAGTTCGCGCTGCAGCACCATCCGGGTCTGCGCGTCGACGGCCGAGAACGGCTCGTCGAGGAGCAGCACGGAGGGATCGACCGCGAGCGTGCGTGCGAGCGCCACGCGCTGGCGCATGCCGCCGGACAACTGATGCGGATAGTGACCGCCGAACTCCGCCAGATTGAAGTTCTCCAACAACGCCAGCGCGCGCCGCTTGCGCTCCGGCAAGGGGAGGCGCTGGATCTCGACGCCGAACATCACGTTTTCGAGCACGGTGCGCCAAGGCAGCAGCAGATCCTTCTGCAGCATGAAGGCAACATGGGCGTTCGGGCCTTGCACGCGCTCGCCGTCGACGAAGGCATCGCCCGCGCTCGGTGTATAGAGGCCCGAACCGATATTGAGCAGAGTTGATTTGCCGCAGCCGCTGGGGCCGATGAGGGAAACGACTTCGCCATCACGAACGGCAAAGCTTACGCCTTCGACGGCCGCCAGGGCTTTCCCGGAAGCTGCTGCGAAACGCATGCTAACATTGCGGTATTCGAGCCGTACCAGGTCCGACATTGGCTCTCGTCCAGGCAAGTCTTGCCTGCGCATTCGTATTGCAGAACGATACCATGGCGTATAGTGGCAGACAGTGAACCGCCGGACCGGCGACGAGCTGCGATGATGCGCCGAGGGAGAGGATGAGATGTCGCTACGCGAGACGAAAATTTCCCGCCGCCTGCTGATGGCCGGCGGCGGCGCGTTTGGCCTGGGACTGCTCAGCGCGCCCGCATCGTCGCAGACCCCGGAAAAGGTCACGTATCTCTTCCCGGCGCCGCCGGTTCTGCCGGCCTTCGGACCGATCCAGCTCGCCCAGGGCAAGGGTTACTTCACCGCCGCCGGCCTCGAGGTGAGCTTCGCGGTCGGTCGCGGCGGCGTCGATGTGGCGAAGCAGGTCGGCGCCGGCAACGCGCCGCTCGGCGGCATCGTCGCCGACGGGCCGATCGTGGTCCGCGGCAACGGCGTGCCGGTGAAGATCGTCGCCGTGTTCGGCGGCAAGGGATTCATGCAGCTGGTGGTGCGCGAAGATTCCGGCATCGAAAAACCGGCCGACCTCAAAGGCAAGACCATCACGGTGATGTCGTATCAGGACACGACGTTTTACGCGCTGCTTGGGCTGCTCGCGAGCGCCGGACTGACGCAGAACGATGTCAACATCCAGTCGGTCGGGCCGACCGGTGTGTGGGAATTCGTCGCCACCGGAAAGTCCGTAGGGATGGCCGGCGTACCGGACTGGATCCCGCCGGTGCAGGCGGCCGGCGTGAAGGTCAAGGTGATTCCGACCGACGAATATTTTCCGCACATGGCGCAAGGCATCGCGGTTTCCGATCAGATCATCAAAGACAAACCGGAGATGGTGCGCAAGTTCGTGAAAGCGGCGCTGCACGGCATGAAGGACATCATGGATGATCCCGACAGGGAGGCGGACAACTTCGTGCGCTTCGTGCCGGACTGGAAAGGGAAGGAAGGCGCCGTCAAATTCGCGTTCAATATGTATGCGAAGCTGGTCTATCCGGGACAGAAGGAGCTGGGCGAGGTCAATGCCGATCGCCTCGCCAAGCTGCAGGACTTCTACTTGGCCAAGGGCTTCATCCAGAAAGCGACGCCGGTCGAGGAGCTCTACAGCAACGCCTTCATCAAGTAGCGCTCGGGCCGCGTACTCGGTGTGCTCCCTCCCCCTTGTGGGGAGGGGTTGGGGGTGGGGTTCAGCGGATCACCGCACTACCCCACCCCGACGCAGCGCAGCCAAGCTTGCGCAGGCTGCGCAAGCTTGCCTGCGTGCGCCGACCCTCCCCACAAGGGGGAGGGTAGGACCGAGCGTGTGGTGCCGTGATCGTTACATCACGTGTGCTTACGGTCTCGCCTGCGGATGGGACTGCAAGCGCCACACGGGCGACGCCGGTTTTACTTCTTATAGCCGTCGGTGCCCTGCCAGCCGTTCTTTGAAATATCGAAAATCACCCCATCGGGGTCCTTGAACTTGCGCTCGAAATTGCCGTGGCGCTCGTCGCCGAGATCAAAGAAAAACTTGCCGCCGTTCGCCTCGATGCGCTTTTCCGTTTCGGCAAGATCGTCGACCTGGAAGCCGAAATGATGCGCCCCGACGAAGGTCGCGCCCTCCCGGATGTCGGACGCCTTGCTGCCGGCTTTTCCCTTAAAATTGAGTAGCGCCAGGTTGATCACGCCGTCAGTCATATAGATCGCCGAACCGATCTCCAGATCCTCGCGTCCGACCCGCTTGAGGTCGAACACGTTGGCGTAGAAATCAGCCGCCTTGTCGAGGTCCTTCACGCAGACGGCAAAGTGGCGCAGGCGTGCCATCGCTATCCTCCTCCATGCTCTCGCCGGCCATCATAGCGCCGCCCGGTCGGCAACGGCTACCCTCGATGGCGCGACCGCTTAGGATGGCGCCATGAAACGACACGCCGAGATCGCCGGCGCGGGCTTCGCGGGCCTCGCGGCGGCCTGCGCGCTGGCGCAACGCGGCTGGAGCGTGCGGGTGCACGAGCGCGGACAGCGGCTACGCACAACGGGCGCTGGAATCTACATCTACGAAAACGGGCTGCGCGTGCTCACAGCGCTCGGCGCCTATGAGGAGGCGGTCAAGGGGGCCCCCTTCGCTCATACCCGCGAGGTCCGCGATGACCGCAACCGCGTGATCTCAGTCCACCGCTGGCAGGGCAGCCGCGTATTCAGCATCGTGCGCCAGCGGGTGATCGATGCGCTGGCGGCAGCGGCGATGCGCGCCGGCGCCGAGATCGTCACCGGTTCGGTGGCGACCGGCGCGAGTGCCGATGGCGAGCTGATGCTGGCGGACGGCCGCAAGCTCAAGGCCGACTTGATCGTGGGCGCCGATGGCAGCAACTCGGCCGTGCGCGACGCAGTCGGGCTGTTGTGGAAACGCAAGTACTTGGTCGATGGCGCCACGCGCCTCCTGATCGCGAAGACGGAGCAGGAGCGCCTTGCGGCGGACGGGGCGACCACCGTCGAATACTGGTCGGGCACGCGGCGCGTGCTCTACACGCCCTGCAGCGAGACCGACATCTATATCGCGCTCACCATGCTCGATCGCGACGAAGTCGCCAAGGCGACGCCGGTGCGCAAGGATGCGTGGAAGGCCTGGTTTCCCCACCTCGAGCCGCTGATCGAGCGCTTTGGCGAGCAGGGTCGCTACGATCAGTTCGATCTGATCAAGCTCCGCCGCTGGTCGGCGGGACGGGTGGCGATTATCGGCGACGCCGCGCACGCCCTGCCGCCGAACATCGGACAGGGCGCCGGCTGCGCCATGATGAACGCGCTATCGCTTGCGGTCTATCTCGAGCGCAATGCCGATGTGCCAACGGCGCTCGAGATCTGGGAAAGGAACGAGCGGCCGATCACCGAGCACACGCAGCGCATTTCCTACTTGCTCGGCCTTCCGACCACCTGGCCCCCGTTGCTGCGGACCATGGCGCTCGGTTGGGCGGGGCGCTCGAAGTGGCTGGTCCGCCAGCGCACGAAAACGGCGTTGCACCGGCCGACCGGGACCGCGCCGTAACCACCTGCCGTCGCAGTTCCCGCCACGATGCGGTATCATTTGGAACTGGAGAAACAGCGAAGGCGCCTTCCTGCAGTCTGCTGCGAGGATACGACACTATGAGCAACGTCGATGCCGAACTTCCCCGCTTGATTGCACCCGGCCGCGTCCACCGTCGCATCTATACCGACCCCGCCATTTTCGAGCTGGAGATGGACCGTATCTTCGGCGCGGCCTGGCTCTATGTCGGGCACGAGAGCCAGGTCAAAAAGCCTGGCGACTATTTCGCGACACGCATGGGACGCAAGCCGATCGTTCTGGTGCGCGACCATGAAGGAAGCGTGCGCGTGATCCGCAACCAGTGCGCCCATCGCGGCGCGCTCGTCGTGGCGACCGACAAAGGGAACGCACCGGAATTCACCTGTTGCTATCACGGTTGGACCTACCACCTCGACGGCCGGCTCAAGGCGGTGCCGCTCAATCACGGCTACCCACACGGCTTCGATCCGAAGGATCCGAAAATGGCCATGTTGCCGGTGCCGCGCGTGAAGAGCTATCGCGGCTTCATCTTCGCGAGCGAGGCGAACGATGGACCGGACCTCGAGGAATGGCTCGGCCACATGACGACGTCGCTGGACGACATGATCGATCGCGCCCCCGACGGCGAGATCGAGGTCGCCGGCGGCGTGTTCAAGCACGCCTATGACGGCAACTGGAAAGTTTATTTCGAGAACCTGTGCGATGCGGCGCATCCACTATTCACGCACCGCTCCTCGATCGACGCCGCGCAGCAGCAATCCGACGAGGTCCACAGCGACGGCGCCGGCGAGATCGCCATTCGCCAGATGCGCCAGAACGGCGCCCCCTACAGCTTCTGGGAGTCGCAAGTCGGGATCTGGACCTATCCGAACGGCCACAGCTATCTCGGCGACTACCATGACGACAGTAAGCTCGTCGCCGCACTGAAAGATCCGGTGTTCCGCGACTACATCACCGCGTTGGAATGTAAGAAGGGCAAGGCCGAGGCGAAACGTATCCTCGAAGTGCGCCGCTGGAATTCGAACGTCTACCCCAACGTCTCGCTGATGAGTCAATTCCAACAAATGCGTGTGGTACATCCGATCGCGGTGAACCGCACGGTCGTGCACGCGTACAGCTTCCGCCTCAAGGGCGCGCCCGATCAAATGTTTCGCAACACGATCAGTTTCGCCAATATCGTCAACGGTACCGGCTCACTCGTCCTCACCGACGATCTCGAAATCTACCACCGCCTCGATATGGGCATGTCGAGCGAAGGTTCCGAGTGGCTGCAGATCGGCCGCGGCTACCAGAGCGACGTCGCCGACGCGCATGGCGGCCGCCGCGGCAAGAATTCGACGAGCGAGGTCTATATCCGCAACATGCTCGACGCTTGGCTCGGGTTGATGACCAAGGGCCAAGCGGCGCCGGCGCGCGCCGCTTCCTGATGCTATGGCGAAACGGCGCAAGGCCAAGGCGAAACCTCCGGCGCCAAGTCGGCGTCCGGTGCTGGTGCTACGCCATCGCGCGACGCACCGGGTCGCAGAAGCACTCGATGTTCATCGCTGTGAGCGCTTCCTGCAGCACGAGGCGCGGCTCCTCGACGAGGGCAAATTCGACGAGTGGCTCTCGCTGTTCACCGCGGACGGCTCTTACTGGGTACCGAGCGAGCCGGATCAGGAAAATCCGCATGATACCGTCTCACTGATCTACGACGATCGGCGCCTGCTCGAGACGCGTGTGCGGCGGTTGGCAAGCCCGCGGATCTATTCGCAGGAGCCGCGTTCGCGCACCAGCCGCATCGTCAGCAACGTGTCGATCGAAGATGGCGACAACAGCGCCTGCACCGTGCGCTCGAAATTCCTCATGGTCGAGTACCGTCGTGAGGCGCAACGGCTGTTCGCCGGTACCGCACTCCATCGCCTGGTCCAAAGCGACGGCCTCATTCTGATCGCCTCGAAGCGCGTAAACCTGCTCAATTGCGACGCGCCGCTCGACGGCATCGTCGTGCCGTTTTGATAGGCGCTTTCCCTCGCCCCGCGAAGCGGGGAGAGGGTGGCCCGAGCGCAGCGAGGGCCGGGTGAGGGGCAACAGTCTCGCCACGACTCGGCGCCTGCAGATCCTTCCTGCTCTTGCCCCTCACCCGCCTCGCCGCTTCGCGGGGCGAGGGTTCCGCTGCATCTGGGCACGAGTCGATGAAGCCGCCCTCGCCTATCACTCCGGCCCGGCATATTTGCCCGCTGTTGCGGGGAAGAGCGATTTGACGATTTTGAATTTCGAGATGTCCACCGTCGCGTCCATGTGCAGGAAGATGGCGGCATCCCGGAAGATTTTCTCGACGCCGAAGTCGAGCATCACCCCGTTGCCGCCGTGCAATTCCAGGCAATGCTGCGCGACCTTCAAAATTTCCTCGGACGCGAACAGCTTGACCATGTTGCAGAGCGTCTCCGCGTCGGGCGCCTCGTCGTCGACCGCCTGCGCGGCGCGCTCGAGCAGCGCGCGCACCGCCTCGATCCGCGTCGCCATTTCGGCGAGCCGCAGCGCCACGGCCTGATGCTTGATCAGAATGCGTCCGCCCTGCACGTAATTCTGCGCGTACTCGGCGGCGGCCTCGAAAGCGTGCACGCCGACCCCCAGATTTTTCGACGCCTGGATGATCTTGCCGGGCCGGAAATAGACGCCGGCTTTCCCCAGCGCGTCGTTCTCGGCCAGCAGATGATCTTCCGGCAAGCGCATGTCCTCGAACACCAATTCGCCGTTGTTCATGAACCGGCATCCCATCGTCTCGTTGCAGCGCGCGACCGTGAGGCCCGGCGTGTCGCGCGGCACCAGGAACGAGGACGTGCCTTGCATCATGCCGACTTTGGGATCGGTGTTGGCGTAGACGACATAAAGGCTGGCGTCGTAGCCGTTGGAGATGAACTGCTTGCGGCCGTTGATGACCCATTCGCCGTTTTTCTTCACCGCCCGCGTCTGCATCGCAGCTTCCGGCACGTTGTAGGGAAGCCAGCGGTC
>DASQXF010000002.1:0-3047 GCA_035639895.1 Xanthobacteraceae bacterium | reverse complement strand
CCCTCGCGCAGGAGGTTGATGCCGACCAGCGCGTCGAACGCGCCCAGGCGCAGATCGCGGATGATCTCGATGCGCTCCAAGGTGTCGATGTCGGAGTGCATGTAACGCACGCGAATGCCCTGCTCGTGCAGATACTCGGTGAGGTCTTCGGCCATGCGCTTGGTCAGCACGGTGACGAGCGCGCGGTAGCCGGCGGCGGCGACGTGGCGTACCTCGCCGACGAGATCATCGACCTGCGTGCGCGCCGGCCGCACGTCGACGGGGGGATCGATCAGCCCGGTCGGACGAATCACCTGCTCGGCGAAAATGCCGTGCGCCTGCTCGATCTCCCATGGGCCGGGCGTGGCAGAGACGGTAACGGTCTGCGGCCGCATGGCGTCCCATTCCTCGAACCGCAGCGGGCGGTTGTCCATGCAGGAGGGCAGGCGGAAGCCGTATTCGGCGAGCGTCGCCTTGCGCCGGAAATCGCCGCGGTACATGCCGCCGAGCTGGGGAATGGTGACGTGGCTCTCGTCCACGAACACGAGCGCATTGTCCGGCACGTATTCAAACAACGTCGGCGGCGGCTCACCGGGCTTGCGGCCGGTGAGGTAGCGCGAATAATTCTCGATACCGGCGCAGCTTCCCGTCGCCTCCATCATCTCAAGGTCGTAAAGGCTGCGTTGCTCGAGCCGTTGCGCTTCGAGGAGGCGCCCGGCGGCATTGAGCTCGGTGAGCCGGGCGCGCAGCTCCTGCTTGATGCCGGCGATCGCCTGCAGCAAGGTCGGGCGCGGCGTCACATAGTGCGAGTTGGCATAGACCTTCACGAATTCCAATTCGTCCGTCTTCGCCCCGGTGAGCGGATCGAATTCATGGATCGATTCGATTTCGTCGCCGAACAGGCACACCCGCCACGCGCGATCCTCGTAGTGAGCGGGGAAAATCTCGATCACGTCGCCGCGCACGCGAAACGAGCCACGGTAGAAATCGCCGGCGGAGCGCTTGTACTGCAAGGCGACGAGATCGGCGATGAGCTGGCGCTGATCGATGCGATCGCGCTGCTTGAGCGTGACCGTCATGGCCGAGTAGGTCTCGACCGAGCCGATGCCGTAGATGCACGACACCGACGCCACGATGATCACATCATCGCGCTCGAGCAGCGCGCGCGTCGCGCTGTGGCGCATGCGGTCGATCTGCTCGTTGATCGAGGATTCCTTTTCGATGTACGTGTCGGTGCGCGGCACGTACGCCTCGGGCTGGTAGTAATCGTAGTAGCTGACGAAATATTCGACCGCATTGTCGGGAAAAAACGACTTGAACTCGCCATAGAGCTGAGCCGCGAGCGTTTTGTTGGGCGCGAGCACCAGCGCCGGCCGCTGCGTGGCCTCGATCACCTTGGCCATGGTGAACGTCTTGCCCGAGCCGGTGACGCCGAGCAGGACCTGCGTGCGATCGCGCCGCCGCACGCCTTCGACGAGGTCGGCGATGGCCTGCGGCTGGTCGCCCTTGGGCGCGAAATCAGATTTGATCACCAGCCTTTGGCCGCCCTCGGATTTTTCCGGACGCGGCGGGCGGTGCGGCGTCCATGGCCGCTGGCTGAATTCGGGCCGGCCTTCGCGCAGCAGCGTTTCCAGCGCGTGCACGGTCGCGGAAGCGCCGGTGATGCCGCGAAAGCCGACGCGCGCGACTCTCGCCGCGGGCTCCTTCTCGCCGCTTTCCGGTTGCGCAAGCGTGCTGGCGTCATCATCGAGCCCGAGCGCTTTCGCCAGATCGGGATCGAGTTCGCCGAGCGGTGCAGTGCCCCGATAAGGCGCCTGCGCCGCCTCGCCCCATCCGCGTGGTGTCGATCTGCGCGCGCGGTGCGCGGCGGCGAAATCGGCGCGCCGCTCGAACGAGTTGTCGGGCGGGGGTTCCAATCCGGTCTGCGAGCCGGGTCCAGCGGTTCCCTGGCCGATGCCCGGATTGAGCAGATCGGCGAGCGCCGGATCGGTCGGCGGCTGCTCCGGTCGCGCTGCCTTGGCGCGGGTGGGCTTGGCGGGATCCTTCTTCGAATGCTTGGCGGGATCGCGCGCAAGCTTTTGCTTCGGTCTTGCCGGCGTATTCGGATTGTGAGGACGGTTCGCCATCGCCGCAATATGGGGCCGCCACGGCGGGCAGGGAAGGGCGGCGTTGGACCGCCCGAACGGCGCTAAAACGTCAATGCAGCATGGTGGCGCCGCAAGACTCCTTCAATTGCATCTGTTTGCGCCGGGGCAGCGCAGTGAGGAACTGATATCCCGTCAACTCCTCGACGGTGCTGACCGCTACCTGATACCGCTTCAAATATTCCAGCGTTTTCTCCGAATGCTTCAACGGGATGTGGTTGACATTCGGAAGCAGATAGGCGTTCAGGCGGCCGCCTTGGCCGGGATCGTAGATGATCTTGTAGAGCGCCGCCGGTACCGCGACACCCGCGTCGCATTTCGCGTTGGCATTCTCGTTGTGCGCTGGGCAAACCGACTGATTATCCAAGGGTGCCAACGTAATCTCGTTCCGGCACGCGTCCGACTTGCGCGTGACCGTTATCGCCTTTCGCTGCTGGTAGACCGGGCCGGTGATGACGAATAACGGGCTGCGCTGCTCGGCAAGCGTTCTCACCAAACGCTCGAGACCGCTCCAAACGCCCGTGTTGAATCCAATGCCTTCCTGCGGCACCGCATTCGACAGGAAGAAGGTGTCGCGCATGAACTGCTCGCGGCTGGTGAAATCGGCGGACGGCGCCTGGTGGCCGATGGCATATCCGCTCTTCTCGTAGTCGGCGGGGACTGCTTTCGGCTTCTCGCCAAGCGCGGGATCGGCTTTGAATTTGACACCCGGCCGGGGCTGCGAGCCCTTCACGAGGTCCGACGTGAGCCGCTCGATCACCCAGTCCGGCGTTTTCGTTCGGCTGTTGTGGCCGGTGATGTAACCATCATGGCACACCGACGTGTTGTCTTCCTCATTCGTCGAAGTACTGGTGGGCAGACCGACCTCCGACCAGATGGCACTGCAGTTCCTCGGATCGGTCGGATCCGGCTGGCTCTCAGAAG
>DASQXF010000001.1:0-3008 GCA_035639895.1 Xanthobacteraceae bacterium | reverse complement strand
TTCCCGTGCTCACGCCGGCGCGAAAGATTGGCGGCGCGCTGGCGGCGGGATGCTCGCTCATTCTCAAGGCCTCGGAGGAGACGCCGGGCGCCTGCGTCGAGACGGTGCGCTGCTTTGCCGACGCCGGGCTGCCCGCAGGCGTCCTCAACCTGGTGTTCGGGGTGCCGGCAGAGGTCTCCGAGCATCTGTTGGCGAAGGATGCGGTGCGCAAAATATCCTTCACCGGCTCGATCCCGGTCGGCAAGCATCTTGCCGCGCTCGCGGCCAAAGGCATGAAGCGCACCACTATGGAGCTCGGCGGCCATTCGCCGGTGGTGGTGTTCGCCGACGCCGACGCGGAGAAGGCAGCCGACACGATCGCCGCGTTCAAGTATCGCAACGCCGGCCAGGTCTGCATCTCGCCCACGCGCTTCTACGTGCAGGAGGATGCCTACAAGAAATTCCTCGCGCGCTTTACCGACTATGCCAAAGGCGTCAAGCTCGGCGACGGGCTCGAAAAGGGCATCACCATGGGACCGATGGCCAACGCGCGGCGCATCGACGCGATGGAGAGCTTCGTGGCGGACGCCAGAAGCCGCGGCGGCAACGTAGTCACCGGCGGCAAGCGGCACAGCAACCAGGGCTTCTTCTACGAGCCCACGATCGTGACCGAGGTGCCGGACGATTCCAAGGTGATGACCCAGGAGCCGTTCGGGCCGATCGCGCCGATCGTGACGTTCAAGACTTTCGATGAGGTGGTCGAGCGCGCGAACTCGCTGCCCTATGGGCTCGCCGCCTATGCCTTCACCAGCTCGAACGCGACCGCAGCGGCGATCGGAGAGGCGATCGAGTCGGGCATGGTGGGCGTCAACTCGGTCGCCGTCTCGACGCCCGAGACGCCGTTCGGCGGGGTCAAGGAATCCGGCCACGGCAGCGAAGGCGGCATCGAGGGGCTCGGCGCCTATCTCAATACCAAGTTCATCTCGCAGGGGTAGGCGAAATCGCGCCTACACTGTCATGCGCGGGCGGAAGCGCGTCGAAGACGCGCGTAAACGCGCTTATGACCCGGGCATCCATCTTCTTCGCAAAGATGTGGATCGCATCGGAATAGTAAGTGCCACAAATCGGGTAGCCCAATTTGAGCTGCTTCGATCGACGATCAGCTTATGGTCCGGCCGCCGTCAACGAACAAGACTTGACCGGTCACAAATGCAGCCCCGGGCGAAAGCAAGAAAATTGTCGCTCCCATGAGATCGTCGGGCGTGCCAAAGCGGCCCATTGGAATCCGCGCCAGCGCCGCCTCGTGCTGCCTGTCATCGTCGAATATGGGCTGCGCCAGCGGCGTCGGAATGGCGGCGGGCCCAATGGCGTTGACGGTGATCCCGGCGGAAGCCCATTCGACCGCCAGCACGCGGGTGAGGTGCGCGACCCCGGCTTTGCTCGCGGCATAGGCCGCATAGCGCGGATTTGCGACCGCGCTCGAAACCGAGGCGAGCGTGACGATGCGCCCACTTTTTTGCGCGACCATGACGCGACCGGCGGCACGCGCGAGCCGGAACGCGCCGGTGAGGTTGATCTCGATCGTGCGTTCCCATGCTTCGTCGTCGAGCTCTAAAGCTTCGGCCACCCGGTAAATGCCGCTGGCGTTCACCAGACCGTCGAGCCGCCCCCAGGCCGACACGGCCAGATCGACTGCGGCCGCGCAGGATTGCGGGCTGACGACATCGAGCGCGCAGGCGCGAATATCGGCCTTGTGGGTGGCGGCAAGCTCGCGGGCGGTTTTTTCCGCGCGTTGCGCGTCGATATCTGCGATCAGTACCTTGGCGCCGCGCTGCGCTAAGGCCGCGGCGAGAGGCGTGCCGAGGCCTCCGGCGCCGCCGGCCACAAGCATGATGCGTCCGTCGATGACAAACAGCGGATCATTCATGCGCGCATTTTAAGCCCGTTTCGCCGCCGGTGACTGTTGCGGCGCCGGCCCGAGGTGCATCATTTCGCGCGCCTCCTCGGGCGTGGCAACCTCGCGGCCCAATTCGCGCACGATACGCACGGCACGCTCGACCAGCTGTACGTTGCTCACGGCCAAAACGCCATGGCTGAAATAAACATTATCCTCCATGCCGACGCGGATGTTGCCGCCGAGCGCCAAGGCCATCGTGCTCAGAGGCAGCTGATACTTGCCGATGCTGACTACCTGCCAGGACGAGCCGTCCGGAATGGCATCGAGCATAGCAAGAAGATTGGCGGGCGTTGCCGGGATCGCTCCCTTGATGCCGAGCACAAAACTGAAATGTAGCGGCGGTTCCAGCGCACCGCGTTCCACCAAGTCGAGCGCGTTTTGAATGTGACTCAGGTCGTAGACTTCGAGTTCATTGCGTATGCCGCGTTTCTTGCAGCCGGCGACAAATTCAGAATTCCACTTTTTCGAGTTGGGAAACAGAAACTCCGTATTCTTGTGTTCGAAATGGAATGTGCCAAGATTAAGCGTGAGTTGGTCCGGCTGCGGGCGGATATTGAGCAAGTTGATCCGCTCTTCCAGCGTGAACGGCTCGCCTTCCGCCTTTGGATTTTCATAGCGAAGGCCGATGCCGTTGCCGACCTGCGTTATCATACCGGGGCACTGCGACATGACACCTTCGATCACCTCGCCGTAGACGCCAAGGTCGGCCGTGGTCACGCCGCGGTTGTCGCGTACATGCATATGGGCAACCGTCGCGCCAGCGTTATAGCAATCGCGGAAGTTCTGGATGATGTCCTTGGGCTGCTCGGGCAGGGCCGGGTTCGCCTCGCGTCCATGCAGGCCGCCGGTGGTGGCGATGGTGATGATGACTTTCCCTGGGTCCGTCAGCTCCGGCTTCATGCTTCCATCCTCTCCTGGGTGGCAACGATTATTCGAAACGCCCTTCCATGGGCAGCGAGGAAGCGGTGGTCTCTTTGGCTGGCTTGGCCGGTTCCCTCCGCATTGCCGGCCGCGCAATGCGCGCGCCCTGGTCTCTCGTCACGTAAACGTAGATCACCATAGCCGTCATCAG